>CAZZLB010000745.1:0-1675 GCA_964654655.1 uncultured Rhodoferax sp.
CCCCGTCCAGCGGGTGCTGCCGCGTGCAGCAGTGAAAGCATATTGGGTTGGCTCAGGCCGATGGCGTTGCCAAACACAAGGCCCAGCAGCATGAAGACGATGGCCACACTGGCCCAAGGCAGCACGACATAGACCGCAGCGATGACAACCAGCGCCGAGCGCATGATCTGCCATTCCCGAAAGTGACTCGACAACCAGGGCATCAGCGCGCGGCTGACAAAAGTGCCCAGTGCAAAGAGCGAGAACACGGTGCCGATGATGGAGGCCGAAAAGCCGAGCCGGGTGCCCAGTACCGGCAGCATCACGATGAACAGGTCCCAGCAGCACGACAAAGCCATGCTGACGTAGTAGATGCGCCGCAATTCAGGGGCGGCCAGCAGGTCGTGCCAGGCTTGGGGTTGGGCTTCGGCGTCGTTCTCTGTTTCAGACTTCGCAGCCACTGGCAGCTTTTGCAGCCGTCTGAAAACCAGCCAGCACGCAACACAGCTGAAGCCTGCCATGCTGGCAAACGCCATCCGAAAACCGGCGTGGTCGATCAGCAGGCCCGAGATAAAGGGGCCGAGCGCGCTCGATGCGGAATGCCCCAGGGCGTACCAGCCGAAGTTGCGCAGCCGCTGCTCGGCCGATTGACCCTGCGCCATCGCGCCTACCGTGTGCTGGCCTGCCACCGACATGGCGTTGAAGCCAAAGCCGATCAGGATGGCCATGGCGAACAGCGCGGGCACGCTGAGCCAGAGCACCGGCAAGGTGGCACCGATCAGCACCGCCAAAACGCCCAGGCGCATCACGGGCAGGGCACCCACGCGATCGACCCAGCGCCCGATCGACATGGCGGCCAGCGTTGGCAATATCGAGAACGTGGCCATGAAGAGTCCGACCACCATTTCGGGCGAACCTGAGCGCAGCGCAAAGAGTGAACCTGAAACGCGCCCGCCCGACATGGCCATGTGGCCGGTCAGGGTAAGCAGAATCAGTGGAAGCAGGAGGGGCGGAAAGCGCTTGGACACAGACCGATTATCGCGGCGCCTGCGCTGGTATCGGGCGTGGCCGGCCCTGCTCGTCAATCGCCACATAGGTAAGCGACGCCTCGGTCACCTTGACGTATTGCCCCTGTGCCGAGAAGCGCTCGGCGTAAACCTCGACCTTGACCGTGATCGAGGTGCGACCAATGCGTACCAGCTTGGAGAAGAAGGTCAGGATGTCGCCAACGCGCACCGGCTGCTTGAAGACGAATTCATTGACCGCCACGGTGGCCATGCGGCCCCGCGTGTAGCGCGCCGGGATCACCGAGCCCGCCAGATCGACCTGGGCCATGACCCAGCCGCCAAAAATGTCGCCATTGGCGTTCGAGTCGGCCGGCATGGGAATCACCTTGAGCACCAGTTCCTCATCTGTGGGCAACTGGATACCAGTGGGGCTGGTGTTGGTGGACATGGCGGACAATCCTGTAGGCAAGCAGTTTGATAGTTTGATTCTTTAAGGATTGTCCCTCATGCGCCGATCAGGCGAACACAGCCCCACCCAGTTGGGCGTCAACAGCGCCACCGTCGCCACGCGCTCGGATTGGGCTACGCTCAAACGGCTCTTTCCCTACCTGTGGCAGTACAAGTGGCGCGTCATGGCGGCGCTGGCCTTCATGGTTGCGGCCAAAACGGCCAACGTCAGTGTGCCGCTG
>CAZZLB010000746.1:0-1672 GCA_964654655.1 uncultured Rhodoferax sp.
GAATGCTAAGGCTGATTTATTTGCATCGGTAAGAGCCATTTAGCACCAGTGTCTATGTCAGGAATGTCCAGGCAATATTCGTGAGATAGCCCGAGAAGTTGTAGGGAACTGTCAATCTTAGGTATACCTTATACCCAGAACCGACGATATTTTTCGTCCCTATAGTTAGTCCCCACGTTGTATTTAGTGCCCTTCCTATTCCGTATGATGCTGCTCGGCCACCATTCCCTGTTGCAAACTGTCCTGTCAAGAAGTCTTTATAGGCATCAAGCCAACCTGTCTGTGTTGGTGCCGTGTATTCCACCTTCATCTGGGTTGCATTTGAGAAAGCTGTGTCAGCAGAAATAAACGATACACCGACACCTTGGAAGAGTATCGTGAAGTTCGCTGCTGCGGTTGAACCGTTGGAGAACAGACGATGAAATGTTCTGTTGCCAACTCCCATACCTGTTGAGTAGTCTGGATTACCCGCAGGACCGTTTGTTATAACTGAGTAGTTCGTTGAGCCTACCTTGAGCTTTCCTTCACCAACAAGCAAACCGTCATTATAGCCTACAAGTCCAGAAGCTGTCAGTGAGTTGGTGCTAACCCAGAGACCGGTGTCTAACAGTGTGCTCGTGAAGTCCGAATCAGAGGGCAGACGATATGATTCGTCAGTGAAGTTCTCGGTTGTGGTTGTATTACTCGCTGCAACATTATCGATAAGCAGTCCGGACAAGGAAGTTCCAGCGCTGGTTGTTGAACCTAGAAGAACTGTTGGAATCGTTGTGGTGATGGTGGTTGAACCATTGATAAGACGTATTCCACTGGTCTGGAAAGCAACAGCTTTTGTTGCTGTGATTTTCTTGGTGTGATCTCCTATGGCATTTGGAATAGCAGTTGAAGCTACTGACTGAAGACCGTATGACACAGCGTGTGTAATTGAGTTGGGGCTATATGTCGCTCCAGAATATTCATTGGAACCGGTCAGGTTGTAATTGAAGGTGCCGCCGGTATTATACTTCACTCCAGAAAGGTTCTTTGTACCGGTAAGTGAAATGTTGGTTATAACTTCACCGGATATAACCGGAGCTATTTCATCGGCGTCAATAAACCAGTCAATCTGATTTGTTTCGTAGCTAACACCACCACCCAGGTCGTGAACAATCCGAAGGTTGTTGAAACCTTTTGTTTGACTTGCAGCCGCAACCTGCCATGTTCCTGTGCGATATTTGAAGGACGTGAACTCAATACCAGTTGTTGAAAAGACGACACTCTGAGTAGCTGACAAAATAAAACCGGTGCCAGCGTCATTCACTGCACCCGCCGTGGCTAGGTTTATCTGCCGAACGTTCGTTCCATTCAGATACATCGTCAAAGTACCAGTGTCGCCCTTCTGGAAGGCTTTTGCGACGTAGTTCGGATATGGAGTTCCTGGCCCTGTTGAAACGTTACTAGCTAGGTAACCCGTAAAAGCTGTCCCCGAACCAAACACACCAAGACTTGTTGTCGAAGCAACAACAGCACTGGAATAAAGCTGATCAACCGTCTTGTTGGGATTTGCTCGATACCCAACCATCGGATAAGTTGCATCAATGACAAGCTTTCCTGGCTGGCCAGACTGATTTGAGTTGACGGTTGTGAGATATGGCGGCTTTGATGGTGCCAACCCCTTTAGAACATTGTTGATCTC
>CAZZLB010000747.1:0-1669 GCA_964654655.1 uncultured Rhodoferax sp.
GCTTTACGCCTCGCTGGAAGCCGAAACAGGTCTGGCCACTGGCTGGAAGCAGTGCGGCAGCGTCAACGTGGCGCGCACGCCAGAGCGCATGCAGGTGCTGAAGAAGCAGACCGCCATGGCGACCAGCTTCGGTGTGGAATGCCACTTGATCACTCCAGCGGAGGCCGGCGCCATGTACCCGGTCATGCGCACCGACGACTTGCAGGGCGCGATCTGGCTGCCGGGTGACGGCAAGGTCAACCCGGCCGATCTGACCATGTCGCTGGCCAAGGGTGCACGCAACCGCGGTGTGAAGATCGTCGAAGGCATTGAGGTCACCGGCGTCATCATCGAGCACGGCAAGGCGGTGGGGATACGGACGAACGAGGGTGAGGTGCGCTGCGAAGTGCTGGTCAACTGCGCCGGTCAGTGGGCGCGCCAGTTCGGCTATCTGGCCGGCGTCAATGTGCCGCTGTTCTCGGCCGAGCATTTCTACATCGTCACCGGCAAGATCGACGGCGTGTTGCCGGATCTGCCTGTCATGCGCGACCCCGACGGCTACATTTACTACAAGGAAGAAGTCGGCGGACTGGTGATGGGCGGCTTTGAGCCCAAGGCGAAGCCCTGGAAGATGGACCCGATACCGAGCACCTTCCAGTTCGAGTTGCTGGACGAAGACTGGGAGCAGTTCGAACCCCTCATGACCAACGCCATGCACCGCACACCGTGCCTGGAGACGGCCGAGATCAAGATGCTGCTCAATGGCCCCGAGAGCTTCACGCCGGACGGCAATTTCATCCTCGGCGAGGCGCCGGA
This sequence comes from uncultured Rhodoferax sp., assembly GCA_964654655.1. Classification (GTDB taxonomy): domain Bacteria; phylum Pseudomonadota; class Gammaproteobacteria; order Burkholderiales; family Burkholderiaceae_C; genus Rhodoferax. The sequence goes on from CAZZLB010000747.1 coordinate 796, forward strand.
ACTGCGCAACTACTTTGTTTGTGCCGGCTTCAATTCGGCGGGTATTGCCAACAGCGGCGGCGCCGGGCGCCTGATGGCCGAGTGGATCATAGGCGGCGAGCCCAGCACAGACCTGTGGGATGTGGACATCCGTCGCTTTGGCGCTTTCACTGCGAATCGCAAGGCGCTGTCCGAGCGCACCGGCGAGACGCTGGGCCTGCATTACGCCATGCGCTGGCCACGGCAGGAACTGGAGACGGCGCGGCCGCTGCGTACCTCGCCGCTGTACGATGTGCTTGCAGGCAAAGGCGCAGAGTTTGGTGCAAAAAATGGCTGGGAGAGAGTCAACTATTTCCGGCAGAACCAGCAGCTCAGACCCGACTACACCTTGGGCAAGCCGGGATGGCTGCCATGGATGATCGAAGAGCAGCGCGCCACCCGCGAGGCCGTTGCCCTGTACGACCAGACCTCGTTTTCCAAGTTGTTGCTGCAGGGGCGCGATGCGCTGGCCGTTCTGCAACGCCTGTGTGCCAACGAGATCGATGTGCCGGTCAACAAAATGGTTTATACCGCCATGCTCAACGAGCGCGGTGGTTTCGAGAGCGATCTGACCATCATTCGCCAGCCAGCCACCAGCATGGGTGAGAGCTTTCTGATCATCACCGGCTCGGCACAAACGGTACGTGACTTCGACTGGATCAGTCGCCACATTGGCGCACAAGAGCATGCGGTGTTGACGGATGTGACCGCGTTGTACTGTGTGCTGTCGGTGATGGGGCCGAAGGCGCGTGAACTGCTCTCGCGCGTCAGCCCGGACGATCTCTCGCCCGAGGGCCTGAAGTTCTCCTGCACCAAACTGATTGAAATCGGCTTTGCCCGTGTGCGCGCAGCTCGC
>CAZZLB010000748.1:0-1663 GCA_964654655.1 uncultured Rhodoferax sp.
GTTCCCGGCTCGGGTATCCCGACGCCATGTGTTCCAGATTGTCAATGTCGGCACGTCGTTGCGCATGGTCCTCGTGCAGGCGCTCAAGCTGCGGCAGGTACCAGCGCCTTGCCAACTCCACATCGGCTGGCCAGGGTGTCGGCGCTGCCTGCAGGGCGCGGTACATTGGTACAAAGATCTGCCATTCACCGGCGGCGCTGGCAGGCATCTGGAAAGACGCAAGTGTGGCGCCGGGGTCGGACGATTGCGCCATGGCGTCGAGCAAGCGTGTGGCGAGCGCCGGCCCCACGCCGGCCATCAGCTGCAGGACCCGAAATCCGGCCATGCGGCTGCGCGGATTTTGCGCAAAGCGCAGGATCGCCAGCAGGTCCTTGACGTGCGCCGCTTCCAGAAACTTCAGACCGCCGAACTTGACAAAGGGAATCTGACGCCGCATCAGTTCGAGTTCCAGCGCTGCGCTGTGCGAGGAAGTCCGGAACAGCACGGCCTGGGACTTCAGACGCAGCCCGGCCTCGCGCTGCTCCAGAATCCGGTTGGCAACCCAGCGCGCCTGCTCTGCCTCGTCGCTCACCACAATCAACTGGGGCCGCGTGCTGCCGGCCTTGTCGGTCCAGAGATTCTTGGCGTGACGCTCGGCGGCGAGTTCGATGACGGCGTTGGATACGTCCAGAATCGCTTGTGTTGAGCGGTAGTTGCGCTCCAGCCTCACCAGGCGCGCGCTCTGACTGAACTGATGTGGAAAATCCAGAATGTTGCGCACCGTGGCGCCGCGAAAACTGTAAATGCTCTGCGCGTCGTCACCGACTGCCGTGACACCCTTGCCACTGGGCTTGAGTCCGAGCACAATCGCTGCCTGCAGTCGATTGGTGTCCTGGTACTCATCGACCAGGACATGATCAAAACGCCCGCCCACCTCGGCACCCAGCATCGGGTCGGCCATCATCTCGGACCAGAACAGCAGCAGGTCGTCGTAGTCGAGCACGTTTTGCGCCTGCTTGGCGTCCACGTAGGCACCAAACAGTTGTTTGAGCTCGTTCTCCCATTGCGCACACCAGGGAAAAACCTGTTGCAGCACTTCGGTCAGTGGCTGCTGGGTGTTCACGACGCGCGAGTAGATCGACAGACAGGTGCCTTTTTGTGGAAAGCGTTTCCGGCTGCTTGACAGGTCGAGCTCGTGACGAATCAGACTGAGCAGGTCTTCCGAGTCTCCGCGGTCATGGATGGTGAAGGAATCGTCCAGACCGATGCGCGGCGCGTAGTCGCGCAGCAGGCGCGCCGCCACGCTGTGAAAAGTGCCGGACCAGGGCAGCGAGGGCACGCCTCGGTCAGCACCGCGCCCCAGCACGCTGGCCAGGACGCTGCCGACACGGCGTTCCATCTCGGCAGCGGCGCGCCGCGAGAAGGTCAACAGCAGGATGCGCTGAGGGTCACCGCCATCGATGATGAGCCGGGACACGCGAAAGGCCAGTGTATTGGTCTTGCCGGTGCCGGCGCCTGCGATGACGAGCAACGCCCGCTCATCCTCGCTTTGTGGGCCAACACCGTGTTCGGCAGCCTGACGCTGCTGCGTATTGAGCGACTCGAACGGATCCGCGTGCACGGACGCTTGCGCTGGCATGGACTTGGCTAGAGCCAGACGCCGTTGTGCGGCATCTGGATTGTC
>CAZZLB010000749.1:0-1662 GCA_964654655.1 uncultured Rhodoferax sp.
ATTGGCCTTGGCCACTATCGCCTCCAGGCTCCATCCGCGCGTGCGCCGGGTTAGCGGTCGCAGCTTCTCTTGCAGTTTCTGTAGGCTCTTCTTGCGCGGCCACTTCTTGTTGCCGCGAAAGTGCCAGCCCAGGAAGTCGAAGCCTTCGCTTTGCACCTGCACGATCCGTGTCTTGGTCGGGTGCACGGTCAACCCGGCTTTCCCGGACCAGTCTCGCAGATAGCCCATCGCCTGCTCCGCTTCTTCCCGTGTCCGGCATAGGACCACCAGATCATCCGCGTAGCGCACCATCTCCCAGCCCAGCTTGACCATCTCATGGTCCAAGGGATTGAGATACAGGTTTGCCAGCAACGGGCTGATGACGGCTCCTTGCGGAGTTCCCGCCTCGGTCGGTTCCCAGCCTTTCATCTCTTCCAGCACGCCAGCTTTCAAGCTTTGCCTTAACAGCGTCAGGACGCTTCCGTCCACCACCCGCTGTCCGATTAACCCGAGCAACCCCTCGTGCGGTATCGTGTCAAAGTAGCCCTTGTAATCCAGTTCCACGCACCAGTCGTGTCCCTGGCTCAACAGCCCCTCCACTCGTTTGACCGCATCGCGGCATCCGCGTCCGGGCCGAAACCCGTAGCTGTGCTCGGCGAAGTCGTGCTCGAATATCGGTTCGAGCACCTGTTTAAGCGCCCTTTCCACCGTCCGGTCGCGCACCGCCGGGATTCCCAGCGGCCGCTTCTCAGCCGTCCCAGGCTTGGGTATCCAAACCCGGCGCGCCGCTTGTCGGTGGTAGCGCTTGTCCCGCAGTTCTTCCCGCAGCTTGGCCATCTCGGCCTCTTCCTGCGCTTCAAACTGCTGGACGCTTTGGCCGTCCACCCCGGGAGCCCCCGCGTTGCGCCAGACCGCCCAGAAGGCTGCCTGCATGTTGCGCTCGCTGATGACTTTATCCCAGAGTCCAAACCATACGGTTCTCGGCTCGCTTTGTTCGAGCCGTGTTAGCATGCGCTCCGTCCATACCGAATGTTCCACCCATCCCCATCGGGCATGGATGTTTCCGGCTTGCTTAGGCTGGTTTATCCCAGTCACTCCCGCCGGTCCATCTGCTTGGTCATCCGTCATAGGCTTTGCACTTCCACTTTCCTGCGTCCCTTGGCTCCACGCTCGCTACGCGCTTCCTGGCTACTACGGACGCTCTGACTCCTGCCGGGCCGGTTCTTCGGGCCGCTCTGGCCATGAACGCCGTTCTGTCCCCCGACAGGTCTCCCTGCTTATCTCGCTTACGCTTCCTGCCATTCTGTCTCCAACCACCCCGACGGCGATGCGCAGCTTTTTCTTTCGCTCACTGTTTTTGTCAGCATACGCTCATTGCTCCGTTGGCCTGCTCCGCCTTGGGCGAAGCTCTTCCAATCGTGGAAGCGTGGGCTACGGGGCGGACTTCGCTCAGCGCTCGCAGGCTCGTCCCACCGTCTGGCCGAATCGAGTTCAGCTTGTTTCGTGTCTTCACGAATCTCTCTTTACGGACTGGCAGTTCACCTCCGGCAGCTCCCCACCCCGTGTCGCCACGACGCAGTAGCCTTCGATCACAGGCCGGTGATGCTTCGGCCTGACGGGGACTTTCACCCCGCTATGTAAGCGCCCTCACAGGCGCACGAGCGCCGGCATTCTGCCGGCTTA
>CAZZLB010000750.1:0-1654 GCA_964654655.1 uncultured Rhodoferax sp.
TCGCCTGGGTGGCACGGGTGCCCAATGTGCTGGTGGTCCATCCGTCGGTCAAGGCGGCCAGCCTGAAGGAACTGATTGCAATGATCAAGGCAAAACCCGGCCAGTTCAATTACGGGTCAGGCGGCAATGGCAGCGCGGCCAACCTGGCGACAGAATACTTCAAGATGCAGACCGGCACCGCCATCCTGCACATCCCGTATCGCGGCACCGTGCCTGCCGTGACCGACTTGATGGGCGGACAGATCCAGCTGCTGTTCACCGGCGCGCCTGCCGTTCTGGGCCAGATCCGAAGCGGCCAGTTGCGCGCCCTGGCAGTCTCCAGCCCCAGGCGGCTGGACATTCTGTCCGAGGTGCCCACTGTCGCCGAGTCGGGTTACAAGGACTTCGAAGCCGACCAGTGGTACGGCGTGGTGGCCCCGGCTGGAACGCCCAGGGACATCGTTACCAAACTCAACGCCCAGATCAACCAGGCCCTGACCTCGGCTGAGTTGAAGACTCGACTTAACAACGAAGGCGCGATTGCCATGCCGACAACACCCGAGGCGTTTGGTCAGCACATCGTGCGCGAGATCGCCCGCTGGAAGCCGGTCATCCAGTCCGGCCGGGTCAAGGCGGACTAGAAAGCACTGCTACGGTTTCGATGGCTTGTTGGCCAGCAGCCGGTCTGCGTAGTCCTGCCAGGGGGCGTCCTTGACAAGGCCCTGAAAGACGCCGGCCCGTGCCTGGTCCGCAACCCACTGCTGCTTGTCGGCGATGGCGCTTGCCATGAACGGCGAAAAGCCGGCCTCCCTGACCGTATTGGCCGCTTCGCGCATTTCTTCGGCCCGGCGCTGGCCGTGCTGCACGACACGCGAAAAGAAGTAGGCCCCCTGCTCAGCCCAGTCAATCGATGGAAAGGTCTCCTGCAGGGTGGGCAGCACATGGTCCTCGACACCGTAGGCACGGGCCGTGGCATAGCTCTCGATCACCAGCGCCTCCAGCCCCTTGATCATGACGCTGCGACACATCTTGATGGCACTGGCAATGCCGAGCTGACTCGATACCGGCGTCGCATTCATGCCCCAGTGCGTCAGCACTTCGGCGAGCTGCGCGGCCCGCGCGCCGCCCATCAGCATGGGCACACCAATGCCATGCGGTGGAACCGATGTCATGACGCCCGCCTCCACATAGTGCGCACCGGCGGCGTCGATCAGGGCCGCTGCTTGCTGCTTGGTGGCAGGCGAGGCGGAGTTGAGGTCCAGAAAGACAGCACCTGGCCGAATGTGCCTGGCAGCCTCTCGCGCCGCTGCCAGCGTGTTGGAGGCGGTGACCGCAGAAATCAGCAGGTCGGCCGACTGGCACAACTGCGCCATCGAGTCTGCGGCCATCAGGCCCGAATGTGCAACATGCCCACGCTGCTCGTCGCCCAGCTCAGGCAGGTCAAATTTGACATCCCATGCGCTGACGCCGTCTAAATTGCACCGCAGTCCCGCGGCAAAGATCTTGCCAACCTCGCCGTAGCCGATCATTCCCAATTGCTCGAACTTCATGCTTGAACCCATTTGTTGTTGCGCCATCCTACCTGCGGATCGTCGACAGGAAGCGCAAGACGTGAACTACCCTGCCTGAGGAAAACCCGGTTGCGCTACAGGGCAAAATATGCGCTTAATCAAGT
>CAZZLB010000751.1:0-1648 GCA_964654655.1 uncultured Rhodoferax sp.
ACGGTGGCGAAGAGTTCCTGTTGCTGCTGAGCTCTCCGCTCGAGGCTGCCTGCGACGTCATGCAGCGCCTGCAAAACCAGCTGGCCCAGAAACCCATTGTTTGGGAAAACCAGGAACTGCACGTGACCTTCAGCGTTGGCGTGGCCGCCCTGCGCCCAGCAGAAGTCGAGCCGGACCTCATCAACCGGGCCGACAAGGCCATGTACGAAGCCAAGCGCAAAGGCAAAAACTGTGTGGTGATCGCCGCCTGAGCAGCTGGCCGCTGGTCAGTGGCTAGCGGCAGCTCTTGCGCCTGGCAGCCAGACGCCGGCGCTGCACCGAGCAACGACTGCGCGAGCCGCCAGTGACGCGGCTTGAAGCCAGCGCGTCGGCCAGTGCCTCTACCTCGTCGCCGTCCAGGCCGTGCTGCTGTCCCAGAGTCAACATCTGCCGCGCCAGGGCGGTCTGGCCGAGCCGGTCCAGCGCATCGATATAACTCAGCCAGTAGCGTTGCGACTCGGGCTTTTGCGCCAGCGCCGCCTCCAGGTGCGCCAGCGCCGCTTCGGGCACGCCAAGCTGCAACATCAGCAGCCCAAGGTTGTGGCTGGCGGCAGCGTGGGTCGGCTGGCTGCGCAGCACCTCACAATAAAGCCGGGCGGCCTCATGCAACTGGCCAAAGTTGTGGTGATGCACCGCCAACTGCAGCGTCACCTGAAGCGCAGGCAAACCCGCCGCCGGCCGAAACACGGCAGGCTCGGGTGGTGAACTGATCTGGTGATTCATGGGCGGCTCCAGGGACTCGGCTGCGCACAGGATAACCGGGCGGCGACGGAGCTAAAGCCCAAACAAGACCCCCATTTAGCCTCTAATCGGCCCTTTCAGCTATCGATCTTTCCGGAATTCAAGACACCTACCTGTCATCGCGAGGTCTCCTCTTCCCTCGTCATCGCGAGCGCAGCGTGTCGATCCATGCCTTCGGACTGCATGGATTGCTTCACTTCGTTCGCAATGACGACGAGGAGCGCAATGACGACTAGGAGCGCAATGACGGCGAGGGGTGCAATGACGACCACTCCATCCATTTCCGCCCGCATTGGATTCCGCAGACGCAGTGAAGGAAGCTTTGCGCGAGGTCGCTACGCTCTCACGGTTTGAAAACCACAAGCTCAAGACCAGCAATCGCTGAAAAATGTTTGAAATTGGCGGTCAACAAAGGCAGGCCATGGCTGATCGCCGTTGCCGCGATCAAGGCATCTGCTACATGCACGCTGTGCGACAAAGCGTATTTTTCAACCAACGCACAAGCCAAATCGCTAATCCCTTGGGTAATCGGCAGCACGTCGTGGGCGCTTGACTTGAACGCTTTTTGCAGCACCTTGAGTTCGGCCTTGTTGCGACAGCCCTGCGCCATCTCCATGTAAGACACCGCCGAGATATACCTGTCGGCGTGGCTGCGCAACGCAGCCAGGGCGCGGGCGTTGCCGCGTGCAAACCAGATCAGCACATCAGAGTCGATCAGCACCCCACTGGCCGCGACCACGGTGCCACTCATAAAAAGCGCGGTGCACGCAGCGTGCGAACATACGCTGCCGGGTCGGCCATATCGGCCCTGTCAGCCCACAAACCCGCCAGACCATCGAGGTGTTGCGCTTTGTCAGCCGAACTGGGG
>CAZZLB010000752.1:0-1646 GCA_964654655.1 uncultured Rhodoferax sp.
GGGTCTGAAAAGCTCGAGTCCATGTGGCGCGGCATCTCGTCGTGGAAAGACCTCTGGTCGATCAACGTGAAGGCGTTTGCGGGGTTTGGATCCGGAATCCTAAACTCAAAGCCCTTACGACGAAAGATTGACAGAATTTGTCGCGGAAAGGCCTCGATTCCCTGCTGCGTGACAAAGGTCGATTTGACCAACGGCGACCTCGTCTATAGCTACGCTGGCGATCCGGGCTTTTCCTCGTCTGTCGAGGCATCGGCGGCGCTTCCTGGGATCATTTCGCCCATCGGCGGCCGATACTCTGACGGGGGTATTCGTGAGATTTGCCCGCTACAACGCGCCATCGACGACGGCCACGACCATATTAGCGTCATCCTTTGTCATCCGTCCGAGACGATCGAACATTGGGAGCCGAGAGATGGTTTTCTTGGATTTCTGGAAACTGCGCTGCGTTCTGATGCAATACGAAGCCAAGAGATCCTCAAAGACGACATCGCGCGATGGCTCGGAAGGATTGCGATCACGATCTACGCCCCGGATCGTGAGATTTTGGGATGTCTTGATTTTGAACGCGATCAAATATCTGACGCGATTCAAGCGGGGATGATGGTCAATGGACTCCATTTCTCAAAGTCGTGACCCGTTTTTGTGCCAATGTGGTTGTGGAAAAGATGTGATGCAATCGCTCCGCGTCGCCTTTGAAAAGCTCGAGCGAAGGCTAGGCCGCAAACTTACCATCACATCTGGCGCAAGATGTGCGTCCCACAACGAAAGCATCAAGAACGCGGCCAAGGCCTCGCTGCACATGGCCGGTATTGCCTTGGACATCGCAACGACCAAGGACGACCAAGACGAAATCGCCAAAATGGCTAAGGCTGTTGGATTTCGAGGGATCGGCAAGGGATACGGCGGTAAATTTGTCCACATCGACCTTGGCTACATCCGCGAGTGGGAATACGACAAGGACGGGAGGCCGATCTATGCAGCTCGACATTAACCAACTGGCCCTCGACCTTGTCGGATGGGCGATTGCTGGTGCGGCGGGATTTGCCGTCCAATGGGCGTTTCGGCTCAGAAAAGACATCGACGCCGCGCACCGAAAGATCCGTGAGATTACGTCTCGGATTGATCTTTGTCAGACTCACCGGGAATGATGAGGCTCGTCGCTCCCTCGAGCGCCTTCCTGCGCGCATCATCAAACAGCCTGGCATAAATTTGGGTCGTGGATGGCTGACTGTGGCCCAAAATCCCGCCAATGACATTGAGCGGCGTCCCTTGTGATGCCATCCATGAGCCCATCGTTCGGCGCAAATCGTGAATCGTCACATCCTTGATCTTGGCTTTTGTCCTGACTTCCTCCCAAGAAGGCCTCACGCCCTCGATATGGCCCGATTTTGAGTGCGGCGATGGGAACACCCAAACCGATTCAGAATCGACAGGAAGGGCCTTTATGACATCGATGGCGGCCGCGGTCAGCGGGACGGCGTGTTCCCTCTTTTGCTTGGTTCTGACCAGCAGGATCCGGCCATTTTGAAGGTCGATTTGAGGCCATGTCAGCGACAAAATCTCCGACTCCCGGCAAGCCGTCAAAAGCAGGAGCCAGATGACAGACCGCCCATAGAGGTCGTCCAAGGCGTTCAAGGCCTCGATGA
>CAZZLB010000753.1:0-1642 GCA_964654655.1 uncultured Rhodoferax sp.
GGTACGGCGACCCTCTGCAAATAAACTCATATTACGTTTTAGGTAATTCGTAACACGCATGGAAAGGTTAATCATGAAAAACGCGGCTTTTGCATCGTACTTTCGCGGCATGGTGGACGGGGTTTTCAGCGCAAGGCCCAGCGCGGCGAACGAGGCCGCCGGGGCGCGGGCGTGGGGCTGGGAGTGTGCGCTCCGCTTTGGCGCGGGGATCCCGGTCCCGGCGGCGCGGCACGGTGGGGCGGCGTCAATGGCGGACCTTGTGCAATGCGGGCTTGTGTCCATTTCCGGGCACACGTCCGGGCGGGGATACAAACTGACCGCGCGCGGATGGGCTGCAACGAACACGCTGCCCGCGGCTACACTCCGCCGTTGCATGGTTGCGCTGTTGGATGAACACGGGCAGACGCAAGCGCGCGGCACACTCCGCCTTATCCCGGCGGCCCGGCTCCAGGCCCCGTGGCGGGCAAAGGCCGGTGCATGGTCCCCCGGCGGTGCGTTGCTTCACCTTGCGGCGGCTGGGCTGTTGTACGGCGCATTCAGCGACAATCCCGAGGCGTGGAATGTGCGATTGACGGCGGCGGGAATTACGGCGGCGGAATCGTGGCCCAGCGAGTATGACACGGCGCGGTTGCCCCGCATGGCGCGGGAGTGGCAACGCGGATTCGAGGAAGGGCGCGCCCTTGCCCTGCGTGCCGGTCCGAAGGAACACGCGCGCGACGTGCCCCCGCGTTGCCGACCTTAATTGAAGGGCTGACTTACTTTGCGAGGCGAAACAACAAAGGAAACGACGATGAACATACTAGACAGGGTTGAAGCGACTGCGGCCAAGATCGGTGCAACGATCACGAACAAGCCCGCGTCAAAACGGGCAACGATTACAATGGAAGAGGCCCTCCGGCGGCAGAAGGCGCGGAAGGCGGCAACCGGTCCGACCGGGCATGAGCGCAATGTGGCAATGGTGAAGGGCGTCAAGGTTTATGCCAAGCGGTTTGAGCGGGAGGGCGATCAGGCGACGGCGACAAAGTTGGCCTTGCTGGCTGACGAGGCGGAGAAGGCCCTGGTCGAGTACAACCGGAATCTTGAAGCGGCGGAGCAACCGGTTGACGATGTTGTTGGCACGGCGGCCCGCACGGCGGCCAAGGGCCTGATGAAGGCTTGCCCCGGCGCATTCAGCGGCGAAGTGGAAGCGGCGGGCTGGTGTATTGCTCACCTTCCGTTGACTGAGGCGCGGTTACAATTCGACCGGGAACAACGCAGTCGGCACGCGGCGGGCAAGGCCGCACAGGCCGCACTCAAAAGGTTTCAGCTGGCAATTGAACAGGCGGCCATCATTGTTGGCGGCGATATGTGGCACCTCGAGGCGCATATCAAGGCCTTGATCCAAGTCGGCTTGGATTGACGAACCCCGGCGGCCGGTCCCGTCCGTGATAGCCACACGGACACCGGCCCGCCCTTTCACTATGACACCATCCCTTCACGCTTACCACGAGGCGGGGCATTGTGTTGCCGGGCACGCCCTAGGGCTCCAGTACGGCGCAATCCTGTTTGACGACAAGCGGGCACAGGCCGGACCGGATGCCGCACTTGACCGACCAGCGACGGCGGAGCAGTACGGGCAGCGACGGCTTGATGCCGGGTATCA
>CAZZLB010000754.1:0-1639 GCA_964654655.1 uncultured Rhodoferax sp.
AAAAATTTTCTAATTGAGAGAGAAAACCATTCTAATAAGAGATCGAAAGTGGCTCCGGGACTGGCGCCACGGCCTGGGCCGTGATATTGGGATTGACGAGGTTTCGTGGAGAGCACACATTTTTTGTAAACGAGGGACCCGTGACAAAAACGTACAAAGAAAGATGTGTAGATTTGTGCCAGAAGGTTGCACTCATGGACGGAGTGTTGCTTTGGGCTGATGATGAGGAGGAGAGACGAGATACTAAGGTCACGCTTGAGGGGGTTCTGCAGGAGTACCGAGGGGCATGTACTTTGGACGAGGCTAAAGATCTGATGAGGCACGCTAAGACTGTCAAGTCTAACGAGATAAAGAGAGAAGAGAAGATGAAAGAGATTAAGAAGCCGGAATCAGCAAAGAGGGATGAGGCTAGAGGAGCAGAGAAGGCACTGGTGGGAACCATAGTGAACTACCTGCGCCCTCGGCTCAGGGTGCACAACCGAGACAAAACCAACGTCCTGTACACCTACTTCCAAGGCAAGCTGGACCTGTTCAAGGTGGGCTACGCGCCAATGCGCGGCATTCAACTGAACGACCTCACAGGACACCTGCGCCGCTTGGACATGGAAGCCTGGGACGAGATGTTCGACTCTGTAGAATCCCAGATTGACGCAGCAGCCCCCTCCTTCGAAGAGGCGAAGCGGGCGGTCCCTGACTTTCCCGCTCTCATGCTGAGAGGGATGGAGGACATTCTCCTTGGCAAATATAAGGATATGATAATAAACACTGACCTCCCTATACTAGCCTGGGGAGCGGATGCGCTGCAAACCCTAGACCCTTCGCTCCTGGTGCCCGGGGAATATCCGCATATCAAGCAGTATCTGGGGCGAGTGTCCCACGCAAAAGAGATGATGGCATTTATCTGGAAGTGCTTTGACCCGAAGGACTTCGGGAGACAAATCCTGTGGAGCCAGTCTCTGGGGCATTCAGGACAATCTACATTTTGGAACACCGTGGCTAGCTTCTTGGACAAGGTGACAGTGGTGCTGCAGAAAAGCAGCAACCAAGACAAACACTCTTTGGCAGAATGCTACCTTAAAAGATTTGCCATGGTGCCGGACTGCGGTAATAAGCACTTCTATTCCACTGAGATTGTGAAACAGTTGTCTGGAAACGACACGTCATCGGTTAGGCAACTGTACAAAGAGGCTATCGCAGCCAAGTTGTTCTGTAAGGTGGCGGCTCTCTCGAACCTTGCGCCCGAGATAGACACCACATCCAATGCTATGAAGACTCGACTTCTCTATTTCACTGTCACCCCATTCAGCGAGTCAGAGGCTAGCAATGCTATAGTCGACGAGTACAAAAAGGAGTTCTGGCACTTCCTCTATGCTTGTAGAGAGGTGCACAACAAGCTCTGCCGCAAGCTTTCGGACGGCAGCTATGGGCCAATACCAATGCCACCATCTATGTGGACTCTCATCCAAGCGAGATGCGAGAAACCTGTGAGAAATGCTCTCAGGTCTTTTGTTTCAGATAGGCTCACCCTGTCCGAAGAGTCAGAGGTTCCTCAGACAGACCTGTTAAGGGCATTCAAGGAATACTACATAGAGAAGTCGAACTTGGGTCCAGAAGCTGGGAGGGCTCTCGGAGCAGAGCA
>CAZZLB010000755.1:0-1637 GCA_964654655.1 uncultured Rhodoferax sp.
CGACTATGGCAAAAAGACGCCTGAAGAAATGGCAGCGGAGGCTTACCAAAAGACCATGAAAGGAGAGTTATGATCTGCTGCCTCGTCGGACTCATCGTCGGTTGGTTTATCCGTGACGCCATGACCCATTTATGATTGCCATCATCATCACCGGAGAGCTTCGCACGCTCGACAAATGCCTGCCAAACCTCGACTGGAATGTGTTCCGGCACTACAAAGGCGCCAAGTTCTTCGTGTCCACAGTCAACGACCAGAACACACACAAGGTTCAACTACTCAAGGACCGCTATGATGTGGTGGATGTGGAGGTTGTGGACAAACAGCCGGACTTCTCGGACCTGAAGAAGTGGACGCCGGGAGAGTTCTACACCCACGAACCGTATGCCATCTCAGTCAGTCCCGAAGCGATTCTACGTCAACTCTGGCAACTGGAACAGGGATGGAATCTGTTTGAGAAATCAAAACTGGACTGCGATACGATTATCCGGTGTCGTCCTGACCTGTGGTTTCACAACTTCCGTCCGATATGGAATCCGTTCAGCTACGACGCTCATGTTCCTGGATTCGGGACGTTTGGGGGCGTCAACGACCGATTCGCGGTTCTCGGCAAAGGTGCGGCGATGAGATATTTCACGACGTTCAGCCAGAGAATCAACCTGTGGGACGCGGGCTGTCCGTTTCATCCTGAATCGATGGTCAAAGCCTCGTTGGAGATGGGGAAGTGTTTTTGCAACGAACACAATTCATGGTTGTTTTCCACCCTCAGAGAGAATGGCCAGATGCGGTCACCTGAACTCACCCAGATAGACATTTTACGACGATGAAAATACTTGTCACCGGAGCCTGTGGATTCGTTGGGGCGACAATCTGTCGCGGCCTGCGAGACGCCAAACCCGACTGGAGAATCATCGGTATCGACAACTTCTCCCGCGAAGGTTCGGAAACCAACCGGAAAACCTTGTCTGCAATTGGAGTCGATGTCCGCCACTGTGATGTTCGGTCCTATCACGATATCATGGCGCTACCGATAGCCGACTGGGTGATTGATTGCGCGGCGCTACCTTCAGTCCTCGGGGGTGTCACCAACGGCTCCGCCTCCGTCGTGGACAACAACCTTTACGGGACGGTGAACCTGTTGGAGTATTGCAAACGAGGTTCGGGACTCATCCTCCTGTCAACAAGCCGCGTGTATTCGATTGACGAGTTGAACATGCTTCACTTGGCCGAAGGAAAGTTTCGGTTTCACTGTGAGAACTATCCCGATGGGGTTGACGAGTCGTTCTCTACCGAAGGACCTTTGTCACTCTACGGGGCGACGAAGAAATGCTCCGAAGTGCTGGCGATTGAGTATGGGAGGTTGTTTCAGTTCCCGGTGTTCGTGAACCGCTGTGGGGTGATGGCCGGCAAAGGACAGTTCGGGACGGCGGAACAGGGAGTATTCTCGCACTGGATCAAATCATGGAAGCAAACCCGCCCGGTCAAGTTCATTGGTTACTCGGGGAGCGGACTACAGGTTCGTGACTGCCTGCATCCGATGGACTTGGTGCCGCTGTTGTTGAAGCAAATTTCGTGGACAACCTACTATCTCACGGTTAATGTCAGCGGCGGGATTCAGAACTCCGCGTCGTTGGTGGAGT
>CAZZLB010000756.1:0-1634 GCA_964654655.1 uncultured Rhodoferax sp.
TCCTCGCGCGGTATCAGACCCGTGTCCAGATCGGCCTCGACAAAGGAGCGGCTTTGCACCACGTTGCGCAGAAACTGGACATTGGTGTTCAGTCCCACGATATGCGTCTGGGCCAGCGCCACATCGAGCCGTGCCAGTGCCTGGGCGCGGGTGTCACCGTGCACGATCAGTTTGGCCACCATGGAGTCGTAGAAGGGTGAAATCGCATCACCCTGGCGCACACCGGAATCGACCCGCACCACCGCGCTGGAGCCGACATTGCCACGCTCGAACGTGACGCAGTCCGGTAGTTCGTAAACGTGCAGCGTGCCGGTGGCCGGCATGAAATTCTTGTCCGGGTTCTCGGCGCAGATGCGGGCCTCGATGGCATGGCCACTGATCCTGAGTTGATCCTGCGCCAGCGGCAAGGGCTGCCCGCTGGCCACGCGCAACTGCCACTCCACCAGATCCTGACCGCTGATGGCTTCCGTAACGGGGTGCTCAACCTGCAGCCGGGTATTCATCTCCATAAAGTAGAAATTCATGTTGCCACCGGGGCGCTGCTCGACAATGAACTCCACCGTGCCCGCACCCACGTAATGAACAGCACGGGCTGCCGCTATCGCTGCCGCACCCATCCTCTCCCTCATCTCGGAGGTCATGCCGGGGGCCGGCGCTTCTTCCAGCACCTTTTGATGGCGACGCTGCACCGAGCAGTCGCGCTCGAACAGGTAGACGTAATTGCCCAGCGTGTCGCCGAACACTTGAATCTCGATGTGCCGAGGCCGCTGCACGTATTTCTCGATCAGCACCGCGTCATCACCAAAGCTGTTGATGGCCTCACGCTGGCAACTGGCCAGCGCCGCCGCAAAGTCTTCCGCCTTGTCAACGGCACGCATACCCTTGCCACCACCGCCAGCACTGGCCTTGATCAGCACCGGGTAGCCGATAGCGTCTGCCTCGCGCTGCAGCAGCGCAGCGTCCTGCTCCGCACCGTGATACCCCGGGACCAGCGGCACACCAGCCAAGGCCATCAGTCGCTTGGACTCGGCCTTCAAGCCCATCGCCTTGATGGCGGAGGCAGGCGGACCGATGAAAACCAGACCAGCTTGGGAACAGGCTTGCGCGAACTCTTCGTTTTCGCTCAGAAAACCGTAACCAGGATGGATGGCCTGAGCGCCGGTGGCCTGCGCTGCGGCGATGATTTTTTCCCAGCGCAGATAACTGTCCTTGGGCGAACTGCCGCCGATGTGGACCGCCTCGTCGCAGACGCTGACATGTTTGGCGTTGGCATCCGCGTCGGAATAGACCGCCACCGTCTTGATGGCCATGCGCCGCGCCGTGGCTGCCACGCGGCAGGCGATCTCGCCGCGATTCGCAATCAGGATTTTGTTGAACATAAATCTATCTCCAGGAATTCTGTGGATACTTCACTAAATTGGTCACTGCAAGCCTCCGAATTGTCATTGCGAGCGAAGCGTGGCAATCCATGCATGGACTGCCGCGTCGCATTGCTCCTCGCAGTGACACAAGACGCCCATCACATTCTGAACAGGCCGAACTGGGTGTCAGGTATCGGCGCATTGAGCGAAGCGCTGAGGCCCAGCGCCAGCACACGGCGCGTATCCGCCGGGTCGATGATGCCGTCGTCCCAT
>CAZZLB010000757.1:0-1634 GCA_964654655.1 uncultured Rhodoferax sp.
TGACGTCGTGGTAGCCAGCAATCTGTTTGGCGACATCCTGAGCGACCTCGGCCCGGCCTGCACCGGCACCATCGGCATCGCGCCGAGCGCCAACCTGAACCCGGATCGCAGATTTCCGTCGCTGTTCGAGCCGGTTCATGGTTCTGCGCCAGATATTGCGGGGCAGGGAATTGCCAATCCGATCGGCCAGATCTGGTGCGGCGCCATGATGCTGGACTTTCTGGGATACCGCGCTGCCCACGACGGCGTGCTGACAGCGATTGAGAAGGTGCTGGAGCCCCAAAGTGGGGCGCCGCGCACGCGTGACCTGGGTGGCACGGCTGGCACCACAGACCTTGGACGGGCGATTGCCGAGTCGCTTTGAGCGTGGCACGGTCGCAGTACCGAAATTTCATCAACGAAAGCCGGTAAAGACGACTAGAATTCGCGTCCGCCCTCCAATATGGCGAACGCCAGATTTTTGTGACGAGACAAGTTGAACAACTCTATTTCGATAAGAAGGGTTTATTGTGAACAAGACAGAATTGGTTGAGTACATCGCAACCCAGGCAGATATTTCCAAAGCGGCAGCCAACCGCGCGCTGGAGGCCGTCTTCAGCGCAGTGAAGACCACCTTGAAGAAAGGAAACGACGTTTCCCTGGTGGGTTTTGGCACTTTTGCAGTGGCCAAACGCGCTGCCCGGGTCGGCCGAAATCCCCGCACCGGCGCTGCGATTAAAATCAAGGCAGCCAAGATTCCCAAGTTTCGTCCAGGCAAGGCTTTGAAGGACGCGTTGAATTGATAGCCGGTTAAGTGGGGTGCTTAGCTCAGTTGGTAGAGCGGCGCCCTTACAAGGCGTAGGTCGGCGGTTCGAGCCCGTCAGCACCCACCACTTCTGGCAAAGGCGAACAAAGTGTTCGCCTTTTTTGTTTTCTACTGGAGTAGTTCTGCATGTTTGATTTTGTCCGCAAGCACACGAAGATCATGATGGGCCTGATGTTTCTGCTCATCATCCCGTCCTTTGTGCTGTTTGGCATCAATAGCTATGACCGCTTGCGCGAGAAGGGCGAAGCTGTGGCCCGCGTGGGTGGACAGGACATCACACAGGGTGAGTGGGATGCGGCGCACAAGGCAGAAGCGGACCGGCTGCGCGCACAGATGCCTAACCTGGACGCCAAGCTGCTGGACTCCCCAGAGGCGCGCTATTCAACCCTGGAGAGGCTGGTGCGTGAACGCGTGATGGCGCAGGCGGCCGACCAGTTCAAACTGACCACCAGCGATGCACGCCTGGCGCGAGACCTGCAGGAAGACCCGGGCATTGCCTCGTTGCGTCGGCCCGATGGCAAACTTGACATGGACCGTTATCGCCAGATGGCCGCCAGTCAGGGCTTGACGCCGGAAGGGTTTGAGGCCCGTGTGCGCCGTGATCTGTCGGTGCGCCAGGTGGAAGCCGGACTCACGCAAACCGGCTTTGCCGCTACCGCCGTTGCCGATGTCGCGCTGAACGCCTTTTTTGAAAGACGCGAAGTCCAGATTGCGAACTTTCTCAGCACCGATTTTGCATCCCGAGTGAATCCGACCGAGGTGGAACTGGAAACGTTTTACAAAGCCAACCAGGCCCTGTTTCAGGCCCCGGAGCAGGCCAGCATTGAAT
>CAZZLB010000758.1:0-1633 GCA_964654655.1 uncultured Rhodoferax sp.
AACGGCGCGCCCTTTGAAATGCTGCTGTCGGCAGACGACGAAACACCGTCCCGGCTGGTGACCGAAAAAACCGCAGTGGCAGGCACGCAATTCACCTACGCCGTAGGGAAACTGGTGCTCTGGTCAGCCAAGCCCGCTTTTGTCGATGCCGCTGGCGAAGTGCTGAAAAAGGGGAACTTCGAGCATATTGCGCTGGCCGACCCCAAGCTCGCCCCGTATGGCGCGGCAGCCGTGCAAACCATGAAGACTCTGGGCGTGTATGACTCTCTGGCGTCAAAGGTTGTGACGGCGGAAAACATCACCCAGTCCTACCAGTTCATCAGCACCGGCAACGCCCGGCTTGGCTTTGTCGCCCTGTCGCAGGTCCTGAAGGACGGAAAGATCGAAGGCTCGCACTGGCTGGTGCCCGCATCCCTGTACCAGCCGATTCGGCAGGACGCCGTGATTCTGGAAAAAGGCAAAGGCAAGCCGGCCACCGAGGCACTGATGAAGTTCCTCAAAAGCGACAAGGCCAAGGCAGTGATCAGGTCTTACGGTTACGATTTACCGTAAGACCGCCATGCCATCCTCCGCCGACCTCACCGCCATCCTGCTGACCGTCAGACTTGCGCTGGTCACGACGGTGCTGCTGTTGCTGATCGCAACTCCGATTGCGTGGTGGTTGGCACGTGGGCGCTCAAACCTCAAGACGGTGATCGGCGCCATCGTCACCCTGCCCCTGGTGCTGCCACCGGCGGTCATCGGCTTTTATCTGCTGGTGCTGCTCGGACCGGAAGGACCACTGGGGAAGCTGACCCAGCAACTCGGTCTGGGTCTGTTGCCATTTACCTTCTCGGGCCTGGTCGTGGCCTCGGTGATCTACTCGATGCCCTTTGTGGTGCAACCCATCCAGCAGGCTTTTGCCGCCATGGGTGAGCGCCCGATGGAGGCTGCCGCCACTCTGCGGGCCTCGCCACTCGATGCCTTTCTGACCGTCGCGCTGCCGCTGGCACGGCCGGGCTTCATGACGGCGGCGGTGCTGGGTTTTGCGCACACGGTGGGTGAGTTCGGTGTGGTGCTGATGATAGGCGGCAATATTCCCGGCAAGACCCAGGTGCTGTCCATGGCGATCTACAACCACGTCGAGGCGCTCGAATACCAGAGTGCGCATTGGCTTGCTGGCGGCATGCTGTGCTTCTCGTTCCTGGTGCTGTTGCTGCTGTATGGTCGCGGCTGGAATCGCCGGTCATGAGCATTCGGGCACGCCTGCGGCACAGCTATCCGGGCTTTGCGCTGGACACTGATCTGGAACTCCCGGGTCGGAGTGTCACAGCCATCTTTGGTCCATCCGGTTGCGGCAAAACCACCTTGCTGCGCTGCGTCGCAGGACTGGAGCGTCGCGCCCAGGGTTATCTGTGCGTTGACGATCAAATCTGGCAGGACGACAGCAAACGGCTCTTTGTGCCGGTGCACCAGCGCGCACTGGGCTATGTGTTTCAGGACGCCAATCTGTTCGCGCACTTGAGCGTTTCGCAGAACCTGAATTACGGCATGCAGCGTGTGCCGGCCGCACTGCGCAGGGTATCACTCGAACAAAGTATTGAACTGCTCGGCATAGCCCAGCTGCTGCAGCGCAGACCCGATGCGCTATCGG
>CAZZLB010000759.1:0-1623 GCA_964654655.1 uncultured Rhodoferax sp.
CCAATCCAAGGAAGGCGGCAAGAACCGGGTGCAGTTCTACGCGGAAGACAAAGGCCTTGCCTTGCCGGTTTAGTTCGATCGCGTTGCCTTTTGTGGATCAGCGGTAAAACGCTTCGACTCGGCCTTTGAGTTTGATCAGCAGCGGGTGGCCCTTGCGGTCCAGCGTCTTGCCGGCGGGCACCTTGATCCAGCCCTCGCTGATGCAGTACTCCTCGACATCCATCCGTTCCTTGCCGTTGAAGCGGATTCCGACTTCGTGCTGGAACACGGCCGCCACATGGAAGCGGCTGCGCACGTCGGCAGAAAGGTGATCGGGCAGGGCGGGGCGTTGCGGGGCTTCGTTCTGGGTGGTTTCGTTCATGGCTGTGATCATACTGATTTGCGGGCACAATGATTCGATGAGCAGCACTACCGCCATGCACGCACCCGGTCACGAGCCTTACCGCGACCACAAGCGCTACGCCTGGCTGCTCTCCTTGCTGGTGCCCAGCCTGGTTGTGTTCGGACCGTCGCTGGTCATGGCCACGGGCGACGCGCGCATGCTGTGGATCCAGATCGCTTTTTTCTACCTCGTTGTGCCCGTGCTGGACCTGATGCTGGGCGAAGACCAGAGCAACCCGCCGGAGAGCGCTGTGCCGGCACTGGAAGCCGATCCGTATTACCGCTGGATTACCTTCCTGCTGGTGCCCATTTTGTGGCTGGCCTTTGTGTTTAGTGCCTGGTTTGTCGCGCGCCACGACTTGCCGGCCCACGGTCTGATCGCGATGGTGCTGATCACTGGTTCGGTCGGCGGCTTCTGCATCAATCTGGGCCATGAGCTTGGTCACAAGAAGACCGAACTGGAGCGCTGGCTCACCAAGGTGGTGCTGGCTCCTACAGGTTACGGACATTTTTCCATCGAGCACAACCGTGGCCACCACCGAGACGTGGCCACACCGGCCGATCCGGCTTCGTCGCGCATGGGGGAGTCGATCTACGCCTTTGTGCTGCGCGAAATGCCCGGCGCCTGGTGGCGTGCCTGGGATCTGGAATCCGACCGCCTGCACAGGGCAGGCTGGTCACACTGGTCGCTGCGCAACGACATCCTGCAGACGGCGCTGATCACCTTGACGCTTTGGAGCGCGCTGGTGCTCTGGCTCGGCCTGGCGATCCTGCCCTTCTTGCTGGCGGCCTCGTTCTGGGCCAATTTTCAACTGACATCGGCAAACTATGTGGAGCACTACGGTTTGCTCAGAAAGCAGACCACACCCGGCAAGTACGAGCCCTGTCAGCCGCACCACTCCTGGAACAGCAACCACACGTTTTCCAACTGGGCGCTGTTTCATCTGCAACGCCATTCGGATCATCACGCGCATCCGCTGCGGCGCTACCAGTCACTGCGCCACTTCGACAATCTGCCAAGCCTGCCCAACGGCTACTTCGGCATGTTCCTGGTAGCCTACCTGCCGCCGGTGTGGGGCTATGTGATGAACGAGCGACTGCTCAAGGTGGTGGGGCGCGAGGCCGCCAACATCAACCTTGATCCGGGCAAGCGTGCTGAGTTGATCAGGCGCTACGGGTTGAGCGGCTCTTGATCAATACATGTCCGCTCAGTGTGGCGGATGGATCAGGCTGACGGGGCAC
>CAZZLB010000760.1:0-1618 GCA_964654655.1 uncultured Rhodoferax sp.
GTGCCGGATGACCTGCGTTGGGTGCGTAGCTGGGACTTGGCATTCACAACCAAGACGACCTCGGACTTTACCGCCGGCGTGAAGATGGCAGTTGACGGGGACGCCAATGTTTATATCGAGAACATCGTTCATGGTAGGTGGGAGTGGCCTGCTACAGTTCGCAAGATAGCTGAGACGGCTGGCCTAGATGGCCCCGGAGTAAGACAAGGCATCGAGGTAGTAGGCGCTCAGTTAGGCATGTTGCAGACGCTCCTGAACGACCCGCTCCTGGTAGGTTTGACCTTCACGCCCATTCAAGTGACCAAGGACAAGGTGTCACGAGCACTCCCCCTAGTCGCACGGGTAGAGCAGAAGAAGCTGTTCCTGCTTGAAGGCTCGTGGAACAAGGCATTCATAGATGAGCTATCCGAGTTCCCGCAAGGCATTCACGACGACGCTACAGATGCAGCCTCAGCCGCCCTCACCATGCTAGGCACCCCGTCAGGCGCTTGGAACACGAAGGACTTGCCTGTAGAAGCAAGCAAGCCGGACATTCACTCAGACTACGACTTGGACTTGACAGACTCCTATTCATTAGAACTATGACCTGCGCCACCTGCGTTCATTTCCTCCGTTCAGCCAACAAGCCAGTTGAAGGCTGGTGCTACCTCAACCCGCCTACGGTGTTCCCGTCAGGCTATGTCGCCCGCCCGATAGTCCAAGCGAACGACAAGGAGTGCGGATTCAAGGGGGAAGTCGGGCCGGTTAAGGTGGAGGGGAAGAAGAAGAAAGCCCAGCCATCTCACGAAGGATGACTTCAGCTACTTGGGGGACGATGGCGTTACCAAGTCCCTTGAGCCTTGCTGCTCTGTTGGGGATGCCGGTTGCGACCCTCGGCGTGTCTTGCGGCTCTGCTGGCCAGTGGTAGCCGTCCAGCCCTTCGGATAGCCCATCAACCACTCCACCCAATCGGGATTCAGGGAGCCTCCTACAATGCTGCTGATTGTCGGCTCGTTCCCGGTTGCTTCTGAGGGGGCATTCGTCTCCTTGTGCAAGTGTGCCGTTGGCGTTGGCCAGTATCCAGACCCTATCCCTTCTGTGCTTGGCGTCCGTGGCACAAGCCGGAATAACAAGCGGCCAGCAGGAGTAGCCGATGGCTTCCAAGTCAGAAAGGCAATTGTCGAGTTCCATGTTGATGATGCCAGCAACGTTCTCACCAAGCACCCAAGTTGGCCTTGCTTGTTGAATAACTCGCAGCATTTCCGGCCAGAGATGGCGGTCATCCTCCTTGCCTCTGCGCCTCCCGGCACAGGAGAAAGGTTGGCAAGGAAATCCCCCTGTGATAAGGTCAACCCCGAAGTATTCATGGCCGGAGAGGGTGAAGATGTCGGGGTGTAATGTTGGACAGCATTGTGTAGGGATGGAGAGAAGTCCGGCCTGTCCAGCCCCGATAGCTTGTTGGCTTTGGGCGTCGGCCAGAATCGCTCCAAACCGTTCCTTGAGGATTTGTTGTGCATAAGGTTCTTTCTCGCAGAATCCCACCGTCTCGAATCCGGCACGCTGGGCGGCTATTGAGAAGCCGCCAACCCCGGAAAACAAGTCTAGGTGAGTGAGTGCATTCATCCCCGCCATGTTATGC
>CAZZLB010000761.1:0-1613 GCA_964654655.1 uncultured Rhodoferax sp.
TAGGCTCGAAATGTCACGCGTCGGTCGCGCCTGGATGGCGATTCGCGAAGATGAGATCGCCGCCAAGGCGATGGGCATCAACACCCGCAATCTCAAATTGCTGGCCTTTGGCATGGGCGCCACTTTTGGCGGCGTTTCCGGCGCCATGTTTGCGTCATTTCAGGGTTTCATTTCTCCCGAGTCGTTCAGCCTGATGGAGTCGGTGATGATTGTGGCGATGGTCGTGCTCGGCGGCATTGGCCACTTGCCGGGAGTGATTCTGGGTGCAGTGTTGCTGTCGGCGCTGCCGGAAGTGCTGCGCTACGTGGCCGGTCCGCTGCAGGCCATGACCGATGGCCGCCTTGACTCGGCCATCCTGCGCCAGTTGTTGATTGCCCTGGCCATGATCACCATCATGCTGTCCAGACCGCGCGGTTTGTGGCCTTCGCCCGATCACGGCAAGGCATTGCAAAAGTGAGGAAGAACATGACAGACACAGTACTCAATGTCGCCGGCGTGTCCAAGCGCTTCGGCGGCCTGCAGGCTCTGAGCGACGTGGGTATCAAGATCCTGCGTGGCCAGGTCTATGGCCTGATCGGACCCAATGGCGCCGGCAAGACCACTTTTTTCAACGTGCTGACCGGGCTCTACACGCCGGACAGCGGCAGTTTTGAACTCGCCGGCAAGACCTACCAGCCAACCGCGGTTCACGAAGTGGCCAAGGCCGGCATTGCCCGAACGTTCCAGAACATTCGATTGTTTTCTGAAATGACGGCGCTGGAAAATGTCATGGTCGGACGCCATATCCGGACGCATTCCGGTCTGCTTGGCGCCATGTTCCGTACCAGCGGTTTCAAGGCGGAGGAGGCGGCGATCGCCGCTCGCGCGCAGGAGTTGCTTGACTATGTCGGCATTGGCAGGTTCACTGACTACAAGGCGCGCACCCTGAGCTATGGCGACCAGCGCCGGCTTGAAATTGCGCGCGCGTTGGCGACCGATCCTCAGTTGATTGCGCTCGACGAACCGGCTGCCGGCATGAACGCGACCGAAAAAGTCATGCTGCGCGAACTGATCGACAAGATCCGTCACGACAACCGGACCATTCTGCTGATTGAGCATGACGTGAAACTGGTGATGGGGCTGTGCGATCGGGTCACGGTGCTGGACTATGGCAAACAGATTGCCGAAGGCACGCCAGCGGACGTGCAGAAGAATGAAAAAGTGATTGAAGCGTATCTTGGTACCAGTCACTAGCGTAAGGAACTGACGATGACTATTCTTCTTAAAGTGACGGGTCTCAAAGTCGCTTACGGCGGCATCCAGGCTGTCAAGGGCGTTGACTTTGAAGTGCGTGAAGGCGAACTGGTTTCGCTGATCGGCTCCAATGGCGCTGGCAAGACGACCACCATGAAAGCCATCACCGGCATCCTGCCGATCAATGATGGTGACATCGAGTACATGGGCAAGAGCATCCGCGGTCAGGGTCCCTGGGATCTGGTCAAGCAGGGTCTGGCCATGGTCCCCGAAGGCCGCGGCGTCTTTTCCCGCATGACGATTGTCGAGAACCTGCCGATGGGCGCCTACATCCGCAACGACAAGGCGGACGTGATGGCCGACATCGACAAGGTCTGCAC
>CAZZLB010000762.1:0-1608 GCA_964654655.1 uncultured Rhodoferax sp.
GAACGTGGTATTGCAGTAGCAGAAGGCAGTGGCTCCCCGGTGGCTGCTGCCGAACTGACCTGGGCACTCATCATGGCGGCGATGCGCCGCCTGCCGCAATATATAGGCAATCTCAAGCATGGCGCGTGGCAACAATCCGGACTCAAGGCCGCGTCGATGCCGGCAAATTTCGGCCTTGGCGTCGTCCTCAAAGGCAAGACGCTGGGCATCTGGGGCTACGGAAAGATTGGCCAAATGGTGGCGCAATATGGCAAGGCTTTTGGCATGAACATCCTGATCTGGGGGCAGGCAGCGTCACGAGAGAAAGCGGTGCGCGACGGGTTTGCTGCAGCCCCCAGCCGCGACGACTTTTTCTCTCAATGCGACGTACTTTCTCTGCATCTCAGACTGGTCGATGAAACACGTGGCATGGTTCGTCTGGACGATCTGGCGCGCATGAAGCCAACGGCGCTTCTGGTCAACACATCGCGCGCCGAGTTGATCGAGTCCGAAGCGCTAATCAGCGCCCTCAACCGGGGCCGCCCGGGTCTGGCGGCGGTCGATGTATTCGAGACAGAGCCCATTTTGCAAGGTCACGCCCTGCTGCGAATCGAGAACTGCATTTGCACTCCGCACATTGGCTACGTTGAACAAAACAGCTACGAGATGTACTTTGGCGCCGCCTTTGACAACGTCATCAATTTCATCAAGGGCACCCCGACCAACATCGTCAATCCAGGTGCCCTGCAGGTTCGCCGCTGAATCTGGCGATCACTGTTTTTTCGACGCATTCAGCGACATCAACAGCTCGGTATTGACTTTTCGGTCAGCATTGACTTTGCGCACACTCGCACGCTCATTCATCGCTCGCAGGTAGTCTTTCAGTGGCAACACAGCCAACACGTCCTCCCCGTAGATCAGCTTGCTGACACTGGAGACGAGCGGCAGGTGCGCAATGGCAGCACAGTCGGCCAGCGTGAATTCCGATCCGGCAATGTAGGGGGAGAATTTGGTCAACTTGGCAAAACCAGTCACACCCTTGACCAGCAGCTTGCGAGTTGTCTCCTTCGTGCCATCGCTTACTTTGCCACCAAAAAACGCCTCTGGATACAACTGCCGTGCTACCAGTTCAATATGCAATTCGCTGTAGATGATCAACTCGCGCACCTTGGCCGCTGCATAAGGGTCAGCCGGCAGCAAAGGGTGCTGGGGAAACACGGTTTCGATATATTCTGCGCAGGCCATCGATTCCGAAATCGGTCCCTGTGGTGTATCAAGAAAGGGGACCTTGCCGAGCGGAGAGCGCTGCAGCAATGACGCTTCTGAATTACCGACCCAAACCAGTTCCTCCTCAAATGGCGCTTGCTTCTCCAGCAACTGGAGCTTGATCTTGTTGTAGTAATTGCTGGCTGAAAAGCCGCATAGCTTGATGGTCATGGCATGCTCAATTGGTTGGTTGAAGTTGCGTACCCGCAACTCATGGGAGTCAGGCAAAGTTTATTGTGTCACAGCAGTCCTGATCCGCTGATCGCTATTTGGTCGCGTCATAATTGAGCGCATGAAGCCAACATTTCCAAATCTCGGTATCGTGGGTGCCGGTGCCATGGGTCGCGGCATTGCCCAGATTGC
>CAZZLB010000763.1:0-1591 GCA_964654655.1 uncultured Rhodoferax sp.
AGTCAGCCAAGAAGGTGCGGGGCTGTTCCTCGGGAAGCTCCAGATTGGGCTTCGATTCGGCAGTTGGTGTAGGGGCGGTGGTGGGTAGTTTCATGCTATTTTTGGTGTTCCGACTAAATAATCAGATGTCTCGTTGCCAATTTCGTCGAGGACTTCGAGACAGGCCATCAGCCGCTTGGCGTTCTGAAAGTCAACATCCGCCCGAGCGTGGCCCGCCTGATCGGGGGTCAGGTTCATCTTTAACTCGGCTCCCCGGATCATCAGCTCGGCTGCCCGCGTCTTGAGGACTTTCTCAAGCGACAGGCGCTCCGGGAGGGCCAGCCATTGGCGGAGCTTCAAGCTGTCCGACTGGACCAGCGGGGACTTGTCCAGCTTCAGGAGGGAGGGGGAGGTTATCATTGGCAACGGGTGATGGCGGTGGTGGTGCCGTTGTAGCGGTGGAGAAAATCTGGGTCAGCTTGGAGACGACCTGCTCGACGGTGGCGAGCTGGCTGGCGACCTGCTGAATCTGCTGCTCCTGTTTGGCGTCCTGCTCGGCGGCAGGCTTGACGACGTGATCGGCCACCTCCTTGCCAATCTGCTGCATCATCTGCTGGCCCTGCTCCTGGATGAGTTTCTGGACCTGCTCCAAGGTAAGCGGCTGAGTCTGTGCCCCACCAGCCAGCTCCAGCTCGAAGTCCCGAGGTGCGCCGCCCATGCGAGCCGCCCGAGTGAGAAGTTGGAGAAGATTCCGCGAGCCGACCTGCTGGGCGAGTTCAGGATTACCAGCCACGGCCTGAACGGTCTGCATCATCACCGCTGCGGCCTGCGCGTCGGTGCCGCGATCGGGACCGTCCTTGTTGGAGACAAGCCCATCGAGCAGGAGCGGCATGAGCTTCTCCTTCTTGCCCTTGATGCGGGTCTTCACTTTCCCCGAGCCAGGAGAAACGATCTCGAAGCCAAGCCGCTTCAGAATCGCATCGAGGTTCTGCGTCTCGGGAGAAACCTCCGCCACGAAGTCGCTGTCCATGTAGGCCATCATCGCGTCCGCGAGCTGGCGCTTCCATGCGTCGTTGCCGTCATCGATGAAAGTGCCCGTGTAGGCCACACGCACTCCGATGCTGTTGCTGATGACGCGCATCTCCTCGGCGCTCTGCTGGTGACTCGCGGCGGAGCCAAGCTCCTGCGCCGAGAACGCCAGCATCCGCTCGGCGATGGAGATCACCGTGTTGAGCGTGTTCATCAGCTCGCCCGTGCTCTGCTTGCCGAGACTGATCGGCTGGAAGGCGTTGCGGGTGTCGAGTCCGGCTTTGAGATTTTTCTCCGAGTCGTAGCCGACGAGGTTGATACCGCGAATCGCCGTTTCACCGGCATTGTTCAACCGGCGAATCTGATCGGCGTCCACGATGTTCATGTCGTAGAACACCACGTTCGCCAAATTTTGCTTCGCCGTCAGAAGAATCTGCGAGAGGAGATTGCCAAGCTGGTCTTGGAAGGGAATGAGTTCCAGCGCCATCGAGGCGTTGCGGACCCGGCTGCCGTCCGCGTCGTAGCCGTAGTAGATGTTCGGCGTGTAGGAAAGCGGCTCGGCATAGACCACGGTGTTGTCCGA
>CAZZLB010000764.1:0-1590 GCA_964654655.1 uncultured Rhodoferax sp.
TGTTGCAGCAGGTGCGAACGGCCATCGCGCAGCCGCATTCAGCGCGCCTGCGCCAGGACTGGCAGCGAGGTCTGTGATGCAGACGGCGTCAGCGTGCCATGGAAGCTATCGTTCGATTTGAAGAAAGTTGCAGACAGACATGAATGGGAATCTCCCAACATCGATTTGGCATTCCACTTTTCCGCTCGAACTGGTTAACCAGAAGGGCCTGGAGTGTGGCAACGGGCACCTTGGAATTGAAATCATCGAAGCGGGTGCTGACTATCTCAGAGGTCGAATGCCGGTTGACCATCGAACCAGGCAGCCTGCCGGTGTGCTGCATGGAGGCATATCCGTTGTTCTGGCGGAAACACTCGCGTCCTGGGCTGCTGCCTATGCAGTAGACCAAAGTCTGTTCCACTGCGTTGGGCAGGAAATCAATGCGAACCACATCCGCGCGGTCAGCTCAGGCTGGGTGTACGGCGAGGCGCGACCACATCACCTTGGCAAGAGCTCCCAGGTGTGGGAGGTCAAGATCAGGAACGAGGAAGGTAAACTGGTTTGTGTATCCAGGGTGACGATGGCGGTGCTCAGCAAAGCCATGCAGTATTGATGACTGCCAGACACTAGAGAGCCTGATACCGCGCCACCCCGCCGGCATCGATCTCCCGGCGAACCTCACCCCGATGCACCAGATAGTTGAGGCAAGCCACACTCTCGCCCGTGGCCAGATTCAGCAGCGCGGTGTCGGTCTCGTCAATGCCGCGGCCAAAGAGGGCGGCAAACACATCCACCACGCGGCGCGGTTCCTGCAGCGTCTTGCGCAACCGGTCCAGCGTGCGCAGCTGCGACGCAGCCAGGTAGTCCAGGCGGGCATGCAGTCCGCGAAAACACTCGTTGTGCGATGGCAGCACCAGAACATCGTCGGGGACTTCCCGTTTCATTTTGGCGAGTGATTGCAACCAGTCCTGCATCGGGTCGGCATCCGGTTCCGTCGGGTGCACCGAGACGTTGGAAGAAATGCGCGGCAGGACCTGATCGCCGGATATCAGCAACTTCAGGCTTTCGCAGTACAGGCAGGCATGCTCGGGCGAATGCCCGGTGCCGACGATGACACGCCAGCTGTTGGCGCCGATCCGGATTTCTTCGCCATCCTTGATGCGCCGATAACTGTCGGGCAGAGCGTGCACCCCTTTGCCAAAGTTGCCGAAGCGGGTCTGGTATTTCTCTATAGCCTCGTCGCTCCAGCCAGCGCGGCGATAAAACATCACGCCATCCTCTGGCGCAGCGCGACCGGTGTCGGCGGTCAACACGCGGCAGTTCAAGTATTCGAGCTGCGTCATCCACAGCTGGCATTTGAACTTGCGCGTCAACCAGCCTGCCATGCCGATATGGTCCGGGTGCATGTGCGTGCCAAAGATGCGCGTCAACGGGCGCTGCTCGGTGGCGTTGGCAAACAGCTCGCGCCAGGCGGTCAGGGTCTCGTCAGTACGCATGCCAGTGTCCACGATGGCCCAGCCGTTTTCATCTTCCAGCGCCCAGACATTGATGTGCGCGAGCACAAAGGGCAGCGGCATGCGCATCCAGACCACGCCCGGCACCACGGTGATC
>CAZZLB010000765.1:0-1590 GCA_964654655.1 uncultured Rhodoferax sp.
GGCGTAGATCAGCACGTTGGCGGTGGTCGCCGCCACCGATCCGTCGAGGATGGACTTGAGCGCCTTGTAGCCAGGCTCACCGTCCTCGAAGCTCAGATCATCGCAATAGACGATGAATTTCTCGCTGCGCTCGGACACCACATCCACAATATCGGGCAGGTCGGTCAGGTCGGCCTTGTCAACCTCGATCAGGCGCAAACCGCGCGCGGCGTATTCATTCAGACAGGCTTTGATCAGTGAAGACTTGCCGGTTCCCCTGGCCCCCGTCAACAGCACATTGTTGGCCGGCTGACCGCTGACGAAATGCTCGGTATTGCGCCGGATCTTTTCTTTCTGCAGCTCGATTTCCTTCAGGTCCGACAGGCGCATGGGGCCGACATGGCGCACCGGCTCCAGCACGCCATGACCCGAGCTGCGTTTGCGGTAGCGATAGGCGACCGAGGCGCTCCAGTCGGGCGCAGTCAGGGCCTGCGGCAAGACCGCCTCAATGCGGTCAATGAGTTGCCCGGCGCGTGCCAGCAGATGCTCGAACGCTGCGCTCATGAACGGTAATCGGCGTTGATGCTGACGTAATCATGGCTCAGGTCACAGGTCCAGACCGTGTCCATGGCGGCGCCGCGTCCGAGTACGACACGCACCGTGATTTCGCTCTGGCGCATGACGCGCTGACCGTCCTCTTCAAGGTAGGACGGATGGCGACCACCGCAGGAGGCGACCTGCACATCGTCGAGGTAGAGATCAATGCAGCGCTGGTCCAGGTCTTCGACTCCGGCGTAACCCACCGCCGCCAGAATGCGGCCCAGGTTCGGGTCGCTGGCAAAAAACGCCGTCTTGACCAGCGGCGAATGCGCAATGGCGTACGCCACCTGGCGGCACTCCGCTGCCGTCTTGCCCCCCTCGACCTGGATCCGGATGAACTTGGTGGCACCCTCGCCGTCACGCACGATGGCTTGTGCCAGCTTCTGCGCGACTTCCAGCAAAGCGGCCTTCAGTGCATGGCCGTTGGCGCTGTCCAGATCGTCGATCACTGCATGGCCCGCCTTGTTGCTGGCGATCAGCATGAAGGAGTCGTTGGTGGAGGTGTCGCCATCCACCGTGACGCGGTTGAAAGAACCTTCTGCCAGTGCCCTGGCCAACTGCTGCATCAAGGCCTGACTGACACAGGCGTCGGTGGCCAGAAAGCCCAACATGGTGGCCATATTGGGACGTATCATGCCGGCGCCTTTGCTGATGCCGGTGATGCTCACCAGCGCGCCGTCGATCAGCACCTGCTTGCCAAAGGCCTTGGCCACGGTGTCGGTGGTCATGATCGCCTCGGCAGCACGCAGCCAGTTGTCTGAGCGCGCATCGGCCAACGCTGCATCGAGCCCGGCTTCGATCCGCTCCACTGGCAGCGGCTCCATGATGACGCCAGTCGAGAACGGCAAGACTTCGAGCGGCGAAAGTTCCAGTTTTTCAGCCAGTACCTCGCAACTGCGCAGCGCCCGGCGGCGCCCGTCGTCGCCTGTGCCGGCGTTGGCATTGCCGGTGTTGATCAGCATGGCACGCACGCCGCTTGCCTGCGCGAGATGCTCGCGGCAGATCTGCACT
>CAZZLB010000766.1:0-1590 GCA_964654655.1 uncultured Rhodoferax sp.
CTGAATCCTGCTCTCGTTGCCGGGTTCGCACGCTCTGGCTGTGAAGATCTTCACCCTGACCCCGGCGAGCACAAGCGTCTTTGCCCAATCCACCATCGGGTAAACAGGAATACCCAAATCCTGCAAGTCCATCTCTGTATCGGGCCTTTCCATCGAGAGCACTCCATCAAAATCAAACCCAACCCATTGATCAGAACGCACGAGCACGGGTTCCGAATCGACATCGAACTGGACCAAAACGCCGTCCTCTGACGGCACTGGATTGGGCAACTGGTGTATCAAGATCATCCTTCGCCTACTTCATCCGTGCCATCAGCCGGATTTCCTCCCGCACAATTCGTTTTAGTTGAGCCGGGCCGAGGATCTTTACGTTGTGTCCCCAAGTCAGCACCCACCGGGAGATCTCAAACAAGCCCACGGAAGGGAACGTGATCTCAACATCGCCGTTGGATAACACCTTGGTTTTCTGTTTGGGCTGCCACTGGCGAGCCGTGACCTGTGAAGCAACGGCCTTGTCGAACCGCAGCTTCACTTGCTGCACTTTCCCGCCAAGCACCTGACGGCGGAATGCATTCCCTAATAGTTTCTGTGGATCGAAGTCGTTTTTCACTCCAAAGCTGCCTGCCATGAGCTTCGCCTTCTGGATTTGTGGGATTCCAAATTGCCGGAGCTCTTTCGCTTTGTGACACCAGGCAATCACATACCATTCACCCTGCAGGTTGGCGACGTGGTAGGGGTCAATCAGCCGTTCCGATGACTGGCCAGAGTTAAGCGAACGATACTGAATCTGGATCGACCGCTGCGTGAGCAAGCCGTTGACGATGGTGGACCAGATGTTGTCATTGACGGGCTTGGCTGGCGGATTGACGAAGCTGAATCTGGAGAAGATCACTTCAGGCTGGAACGGCAAGCGTCCCGTGAGGAATTCGGTGAGCTTGTCGGTGATGTGGCTCATCTCGGAGGCAAGACCCGTGTCCCCGTAGGCTCTGACAATCAACCTGGCCAACAGAAGTGCCCGCAGTTCCTTTTCACTGAGGTTGAATGCGGGCAGGAACCAGTTCTTGTCCGTGTAATAGTAGCCCTTCTTGAAACGGTCGTATTCCATCGGGGCACTGTGCTGATCCCGCAGGTATTCGATGTCCCGTTGGGCCGTCTTCTGGGACACCCCCCACTCTTTGGAGAAGCTCAGTGCATTGGGGTATTTGCTTTCCCTGATTAGCCTGTCCAACTCAATCAGCCGAACAAACTGCGTCTTGGTTCTCTGCATATTCACGCCTCCATGGATACACCCGCCAGACGGACAAGGAGTGTCCGCCTGAAATTATTCTGAAGGACTTCTGAAGGACGCTCTGTGTCCGTGTGGCCATGATACTTATTAAGCCAGAACAATCAAAACAATTGGAGGATGAACATGTATGAGTTTCCGCCGCCAGATTTTCAGCCAAAACGGGGCTTCACGAGCATCGAAGCGACGATGTTCCTGAAACAGGAGTTTCCACAGGTGCCACAGTGGACATGTTGGATGGGTCAAGGGCTCATGGTGGCTCCGCTAAGGCACATTGTGGGCAAGAACTTCCCGTCCAGTGGAAC
>CAZZLB010000767.1:0-1588 GCA_964654655.1 uncultured Rhodoferax sp.
GACCCGTGCGATAATGGAGATCAAGAGCCTAGCCGACAGCAAACCCGCCCCGCCGCCGACGTGAAACGACCGGCCCGCCGGAAAGCACCAGACCGGAAAACCCTTGCCATCATTTGCGGGAACTCCGGAAGCGGAAAGACAAGCTTCGCCCTCCGATACCTCGCGAACAGCTACCACCACCACGCTTGCCGCTTTATCTTTGACCCAGACGCCGGAGCCGCGAACAGCTACAGCCGACGCTTGAGAGTTCCCCCGGCCCGGACGCCCGGAGAACTTGCAACCGCTCTTTTGCGCGGCACCGTGATCTTTGACCCGGACACGCTTTTCCCCGGACGCCGCGAAAGCGGTTTCGAGTTCTTTGCCGAGTGGATTCTGGCAAAGGCCAAGCGCATACCAGGCCGGAAGGTTTTCTTGGCCGATGAAGTTTGGCGCTATTGCTCGCCGCACTACATCCCCGGCCCGCTGGCGGAGATTGTGCAAACCGGACGCCACTCCGGGCTTGAAGTTCTCACCTTGACGCAAGCCCCGAACCGCTTGCACGGACGGATTCTAAACGAGGCAACCGAAGTAATCGCCTTTCGGCTCTTGTTTCGCCGCGCTTTGGAGACGCTGACGGAATTCGGATTTGACCGGGAAGAAGTGTTGCGACTGCCGCCGCTCCGCTTTGTTGCGCTCGACTTGGAAACCGGCGGAAGCTTGCGCGGAGCCGTGAAATTTTAGCTCCGGCCCGCTTCCGCGCCCTTGCGCACCCTTGCGCACCGTTCCGCCAGCTACCCGGCCCCGCCCGCTTGTGATTTGATCTTGGCGCAGCAGTTAAACCCTAAACCAACAACAGAAAGAAAATCAGAATGAACTGGAAACCTATCGCACTTACCGCCGCAATCGCCTTTGGAATGATTGTCCTCACGTTCCGCATTGGCGCACTTCGCAAAGTTGCCACCGGAGCCTAAACGACCGGCCCCGGCAAACAACCACCACCACCACCACCCAAAACCATGCCGACTATTTACAATAAATACAGGGTGCAACTTCGGAACGTTTCCAACGTCTCCGCCAGCAAAACCGCATTGATTGACCTTCCTTGCGGCCCCCGGTATCACCAACTTGTTTTGCAACACGGATACAGTTCCGGCTCGAATTCCATCGGCGGAGCTTTCGCCAACATCCTTGAAGCCCGCTTGAAGGTGAATGGCAAAGTCCAACGCACCTTTTCAGGCTTGCAGTTGCGCGACATGAACATTTTGAACGGCTCCGGCTTTGACGCCGTGACAGGCGAAGCGCCGAACACCGCGCCCGGTGTTTCAATGCCGGTGTTCTTTTCCGAGCCGTGGCGACAAGTTCCGGCGGAAGCGGATTCACTCGCTTGGCCGAGTTCGGGCTGGAGAAGCTTCCAGCTTGAAGTTGATCTTGGCGCAGCTTCCACGCCAACGCTCATTGCTTGGGCAATCGTGGACGACAAGCCCGCCCCGGCGGACGCTCCGCCCGGCTTGTGCAAGTGGATTCGCCAGCAATGGAACGCAAGCGCGACTTCCTTTGACATTGCGACCATCGACCGCCGCGACTGGCTTCAGCAGATTTCCCTTTACCC
>CAZZLB010000768.1:0-1587 GCA_964654655.1 uncultured Rhodoferax sp.
AACTGTTGACGCCAACCATCCATCGCACCATTCGACTTGCGATACCCAGCGAAGTTCTCCTGCCCATCAACAAGTCCGAGATCAACACCCACAAGGTTGATTTGTGACGCACCCATATAGCAGGCAAGATGCATCGCGATATGTGCCGAAGTGCCACCAGTAATCAGCACATCTGGATCGGTCGGCCAGTCGGTATCAGGTCGCCAGAATGGTGCATGTGGTCGGAAGGTGATGTGATTACCTGACCCGACATGCGTCGCAGTCATATCACCAGCTTCCAAGTTCATGTCCGGTGTGACGAAGATTCGATGCGGGTTCGCAGCCACATTGCCCGCCACCACAGGATGATGAGTTGAATAGTTTGTCGCCGTATAGAAGTCTTCAAGTCCAAACACGAATCCAACCTCGTTGATCGCGACCACAGTTTTGCCTTCAAAGAACTGTGGTGTCACCCATCCCATACTTGGACCAGAACCACACACCCAAACCTGTTCACCTTTGTGGCGATCTTTCAAGTCTTGGAGAATCATTCAGCCAACTTCGGCGGCCAATCCTCACCAGGCACAACCCGACCCGACTTCAACAACCCACAGAAGTTGATCACATCCTGCTCAGCCTGATGATCAGACTGTGCCGTTAGCGCATCATCATGTCGAACCCAAGTCCACACACAACGCGAATCAAACGACGCCTGAACATTGTGTGAACGCATCTCGCACCAATGAACCCAGTCAACATATTTGTGGGAACGGTAAGGAATCTTCAACCAAGTTTTGCGACGAATAACCGCCAACCCTGGCATACCGTTGTTTCGCATATTGAGCAGGTTCTGATATTGGTCAGGTGTGCCGTAACACAAACCGCCATTCCACCGACCGCGCACATTCACCGCGTCACCTTCAAGAACCAAACCGTCAAAGAAGTTTGCGTCCATCAGGTCATCGACTGGCAGATGTGTACACCATTCGGCTGTTGCTTCACGCACACCAACATTCACACACGGCCAGATGCGGTCATCCCAATATGGGACAACCTTCCACCAGTCAGGCACATCAACTCTGGCGGTCGTCACCAGAATCACCTCTTGCGGTTTGACCGTCAACGCCTCAATGGATGCAACAAAGTTCGCACCGAACCGATCCCAATAGTTTTGCTCGAATGGCGAGATGATTGCTACCGGCGACGGTACCACGACAACGGAGCCTTCCCTTCACGAATCCACTCGATCCATGAATCATCCATCTGTACTTCGATCAACTGTTCACCGCGTATCGAACGACCGATCCGATAGTTCTCAGCCATGAATCCTTCAGGATCATCAACCATCAATTCTTGATGAGAGAAGGACCGCATCTTGTTCGCAGCCCATTCAGGTCCACCCATCCACGACACATGCCAACCTGACCGCAGGTTCGGTAGCCGTTCACGATTCGAGCGTATGTGTTGCGCACCACCAGCGCGTTGACCGTAAGGTCCTGCAACCATTGTGTGTTCATCCGATAGACGCCAATAGGCGGACATGACTAGACGCTTCATAATGTAGCCACGCCAACCTTCTTTCAATATCTCGATGTCGGCTGGGTTCCA
>CAZZLB010000769.1:0-1585 GCA_964654655.1 uncultured Rhodoferax sp.
GGCTCTGGTACTGACGGACCGCGCCACCCGCACACTGCCGGTGGCGGCCTCGCTGTACATTACCGACATTGGTGTGGACTGGGGCAAAATCATGGCACTGGGCAGCCTGATTGCGATACCGCCCCTGATCTTTACCTTTCTCGCTGCGCGCCAGATCATCACCGGGTTGACGGCGGGGGCAGTCAAGGGTTGATGTCAAAGCGTCGTCGTGTAATCGTTCCTGCTCGGTCGTGAAGTCACCGGCTTGCTCCTGAGGACCTTACCCACTGCCATAAAGCACAGCAATTGCTCCGTACTTTCGAGCTGGAAGAACTGCCTGAGCCGCTCCGAGTAGAGAGACTTTCCTGTCAACAAGCCGGAGCCAAAACCCATGGCATGGGCGGTCAGCAACATGTTCTGCAGGGCACATCCGGCAGACAACAGGCGCTCCTGCGCCGGCACACTACCCAAGTCTGGGCTCAGGCGGGCGATGGCCGCCACCAGCAAGGGGCCGCGGTAAGCCTTTTCACTGGCTTCTTTTCGCTGTTCCTCGGTGGCCTGGGGGTCGCGCTCACTTAACGCGTCGGCAAAAGCTTCGGCCAGCAGATGTCGCTTCTGCGCGGGAACGATCACCAGGCGCCAGGGTGTCAGGCGTCGGTGGTCTGGCGCTGCGCCAGCCGCATCCAGAATGGTTTCGACCTGGGCGCGGTCCGGTCCGGGCTCGCCAAGAAACCTCGACGTTGTACTTTGTCTGGAATGAATCAGTGTCAACGCGGTGCCCAGCGGCTCCTGATGTTCGTCCCAATGCACGTTCATCTTCCTTTGTTGCCGAGGGCCCGGTGGATCAGTTCACGCCAGCCCGGATAAGTGTCTGCGGTCAGCGCGTACTTGCTGGTGAATTCACTGTGTGGGGCGCCGCTCGTCAGTGCCGCAACAAAGCCCTGGCGGTCCCTGATCCAGTTTCCTCCGAGGAGTGTTACGCCACGCGCGAACAGCGCATCAGGCAGGCAACCCGCACTCGGACCCACCATGGCGAACCAGCGAGCCTTGCGGCAATGCGCCAGCATGTCGTCCAGCGTGTCGTTCAGGAGCAGGGTGCTGGTGGAAATCACCTTGCTGCAAGCCGCCAGCTCGGTGGCATCAAGGGTGACGCGGTAGCCCTCACGCTCGCCCACAAGATCGGCCTTCAACTCAAGGACCGTGAGCCGGGCTCCGCTCTTCAGGACGCGTCCCAGCAGGGGCCTGAAAAGTCCGATCATGCCGACGGACTCTCCTGCTTTCGCATTCATCTGTCCTATGGAATCACTGCTGTCGTCGGGGCGAAATCCGGCACGGTCAAACAGGCAGCGCGAGATGGCGTTGGCGGTGGCAAAACCTATCACCCTGCCGGGGCCTTGGTCCGTAATGAAGCGTTGCGCCACTTCCATCGCGTCGGCACCTGCAGGCAGCAAGGCATCCGCGCCCTCGCGCAATTGCGCCAGCGTGTCACCCAGACGAACGTAAGACAAGCCGAGCGAGCCATCCATCAACTCCACAGCGCAGAACTCGCCCGCGTGACCCTGCACCGGCTGAACCGGCGGCAAATGCAAGGCACGCACGCGCGGCA
>CAZZLB010000770.1:0-1573 GCA_964654655.1 uncultured Rhodoferax sp.
GCCATGATCAGCAGCGCGCACTGCGCCGAGCCGTCAGCCACCTGCGCAGCGGCCATCTGCAGCGACCTGGCGCTGGTGGCGCAGGCCTGCTGTACGGTGGGGCCAGCCACGTGGTCGATGCCCATCATGCCGGTGACCCAGGGCAGGCCATAGAAGACGCCGTGCTGCGGATTGGTGACGCCCAGAATGCCCAGGTCTATGCGGTCCATCGGGAAGTGCCTGGCATCGAGTGCCTGCTTGCCGACGTTGGCGGCCAGACGCAGGCTGTTGAGGTGGCCTATCGGTCCCTGCCATTTGGCGAAAGGGGTAGACCAGTAGATGCCGTAGGGGATGAATGCGCGGGTCATGGGGTTTCTCCAGGTTATCGGGTTTGTCCGGCTTGCCACTGGGCAAAGCTCGAACCGCTGAGGGCCAGTTCCTTGAGCAGGGGTGCCGGCTGCCAGTACTGGGGATCGAGTGACTTCTGGAACGCCAGAATGCCCTCGTAAACGGTCTTGAGTCCGAGGGTGTCGGCGTAGAACATGGGGCCACCACGGTAGCGCGGGAAACCGTAGCCGGCGGTGTAGACGACGTCGATGTCGCTGGCGCGCAGGGCGATTCCTTCCTGCAGCAGCAGGGCGCCTTCGTTGATCATGGCGTACAGGCAGCGCTGCTGAATTTCCGTGGCATCGGGCTTGCGTTGCGGAATGTTCAGGCGTTTCGCCTCATCGGCCAGCATGGCAATCACTTCCGGGTCGGCAGCGCGCTTGCGATCAGCGCCGTCGTA
Organism: uncultured Rhodoferax sp.; assembly: GCA_964654655.1. Lineage (GTDB taxonomy): Bacteria > Pseudomonadota > Gammaproteobacteria > Burkholderiales > Burkholderiaceae_C > Rhodoferax. Next base: position 767 of record CAZZLB010000770.1, read on the forward strand.
GCGGTAGTAACCGCGCCCGGCCTTCTGTCCGATCCAGCCGCGTTCAAATAGCAGGGCGGAGGGGCGATAAAAGCTTGGATCTTTCGGCAGCAGGTGTGCACGTTCGACGCGTGTCAGATGGCCAATGTCGACGCCGGCCAGATCGTAGACCGCGAGTATCCCCATCGCCATGCCCCATTGCTCCAGCGCGCTGTCCACCTCGGCTGGTGTGGCACCTTCAAGCACGCAGCGTTCGGCTTCGCGTCCGTACGGGTCCATCATGCGGTTGCCAATGAAACCGTAACAGACCTTGGCTACGACGCCAGTCTTCTTGATGCGCCTGGCCAGTTCCAGCGCAGTGGCCACCACGTCTGGCGCAGTCTTGCCGGCCTGCACGATCTCAAGAAGCTGCATCACGTTGGCCGGACTGAAGAAGTGCAGCCCGATCACGTCCTGCGGTCTCTTTGTGACGGCGGCAATCTCGTCGATGTCCAGCGTCGAGGTATTGGTGCCCAGAATCGCCCCCGGCTTGGCGACCGCGTCCAGTCTTGCGAATATCTCCTTCTTGAGCGCGAAATTCTCGAACACCGCTTCGATGATCAGGTCGGCTTGGGCCAAGGCGCCGAAGTCCAGACTGCCGGTGATGAGTGCCAGGCGCTGCTCCATCTGCTCGGCGCGCAGACTGCCGCGATCAACCGAGCGCTGGTAGTTCTTGCGTATGGTTGCCAGGCCGCGCTCCAGGTTCTGCTGCGCAGCGTCCACCAGCGTCACCGGGATGCCGGCGTTGACGCAGCACATGGCAATGCCGCCACCCATGGTGCCGGAGCC
>CAZZLB010000771.1:0-1566 GCA_964654655.1 uncultured Rhodoferax sp.
TCGAAGGCATTGGCGGCTGGCTGGTGCCGCTGACGGAGCGGGTGACGGTGGCGGACTGGGTGGCGCGGCACGGCTGGCCGATCATCATCGTCGCGCGGGCGGGCTTGGGGACGATCAACCACACGTTGCTGACGGTGGAGAGCGTGCGGCGGCGCGGGGTGGGGATTGCGGCGGTGATTTTGAACGACGTTGACAAAGCCGGTGCCGCGGCGGCGCAACGAAACGCTGCCGCGTTGCGGCGGCTGGCGCGGTTGCCGGTGTTTGTTTCGATCAAGGCGCTGGCGGAGGCGATGATCAAGGGAGTGCGATGAAAACCTTCAGCGGACAGATCACACGCGCAACGAAAGGCAACAACCAGGTTCTCGACATCACCGGCGAGCTTCAACGGCTGGTGGAGGAGAGCGGCGTGCGCACAGGCCAGCTTGTGGCGATGGTCGTCGGCTCGACGGCGGGGTTGACGACGCTGGAGTTCGAGCCGGGACTGGTGAGCCACGATGTGGCAGCGGCGATGGAGCGGATCGCCCCGAAGGACGGCGACTACCTGCATGAGCAGACGTGGCATGACGACAACGGCCACAGTCACGTGCGCGCCGCGTTGATGGGCACGTCGTTGGCGCTGCCGGTGGTGGAGGGGCGGTTGCCGTTGGGCACTTGGCAGCAGGTGGTGCTGGTGGATTTCGACACGCGGTCGAGGCAACGGCAGATCGTGGTTACGATTGTCGGTGACATGGGGAACCGCTGACTAAAGTGGCAGGGGAACAGAAGACTTCGGTGTGAATGATTTCGACTGCGAAGACGAAAAAGCAGCGCAAGGGCGTGACTTGCGCCGTCATTTTGGAAAGAAAATGGTGGGCGCGCTCGGATTCGAACCGAGGACCCAGTGATTAAGAGCCGCGCAAATAGTGGTTCTGGTTGTGTCTCTATGAGCCGCTGAAGATCAGCAACCGTGGGGATTATTGCTACTTTGCCCCCTGCTGAACCACCGTGAATTATGCTGCCACCTCTTGCAACGTGTGACTAGCCTAGTGACTAGTCTTGCTGGCGTTGACTGGACTCGTTCCTGCAATATCGGCCAACATTAACCATAGCTACAACCAACTTTCAAGTGACTCAAAACATGAGTCAAGTCACTCCGCCCTTGCGTTAACCAGCAGTTCGCTAGGAAGCGGGTGGTGAAAGAACTGACCATAAGATTACTACGACCACAACATCGAAGTGTTACCGCTCTGTCTTGCGGCGGAGACGGCGACGTAACCAGCACGCGCCACCACCTACAGCCAGCAAAAGCGCATTGCCCGGTTCGGGAACCATTGTCGAGGGGGCGAGAATCACCGTTAGCACCACATCGTTCCCCGCGCCGCCGCTGCCAGCATCGAGATTGTAGTTGATCTTGAACCAGTTTGTTTGTCCGCTGCCTCCATCAACCCAGAAGGTCGTTCCGTTAGTCAGCAAAAGCGCTCCATTCGGTGCCGCGCCAAAATCCGCCAGTTGAAACATCGCGTTCGTCCCATCCCAACCGGCTCCCGTAAACGTATTATCATACAGCACGATCCGTCCGCCAAGATT
>CAZZLB010000772.1:0-1564 GCA_964654655.1 uncultured Rhodoferax sp.
TGCGCCACCCCTCCGACAGGGATGAAGATCTGCTGATCTACCAGCGAAGAGCAAGTGCTCCCTAAACGATAGCCTCGGACATCCTGGCTCTGACGCGGCTGGCCGGAAAGGTGATCGCAAAAACCGAGCCCTTGCCGGGTGTGCTTTCAATCCTCAGCACGGCACCGTGGCGCTGCGACACATGCTTGACAATGGCAAGACCCAAACCGGTGCCACCGGTGTCGCGCGACCGGCTGTGGTCAACGCGGTAAAAGCGCTCGGTCAGACGCGGCAGATGTTCTGGCGCAATGCCGGGTCCGCTGTCTGATACTGAAAACTCGAACCGTCCATCGTCCAGCATCAGGGCGCGGATGTTGATGTCGCCGCCGGGTGGCGTATAGCGGATGGCGTTGCCCACCAGATTACCCATGGCGCTGAACAATTCAGAGGAATTGCCGGCAATTTCAGTCCCCTGTGCGCTTTCAAAATGCAGCTTGTGACGTCGGTCCGGCGCCGGATGAAGGACGGCCAGCAAGGCGCGCGCATCCTGCTCAAGCTGAGGCATCAGCGCAAGCAGCGGGACCCACTCCGACGGGCTCGGTGGTGGACTACCCTCCAGGCGCGAAAGGGTCAACAGATCATTGACCAGCGTCTGCATGCGAGTCGCTTGCTGTGCCATCAACGCCAGATAGCGTTCGCGCTCCGGCTCTTCGAGCGGACAAGTCTGCAGGGTCTCGACAAAACCGGTCAACACGGTGAGTGGCGTGCGAATTTCATGCGAAACGTTGGCAATGAAATCGCGCCGCATGGCCTCGGCCTGCTCAACGGCCGTGATATCCCGCGAGAGCAGCAGCAAGCGGCCCTGACCATAGGGATGCAGTTGAACCGACAGCTTTACCGGCCGCGACGCTGAATGCTCCCGACCCGGCATCACAACATCGCTCGCATAATCGCGACTTGCAAAATAGCTGACGAAGCCTGGGTCGCGCACCAGATTGCCGATGTGCTGCAACATGTCGCGCGAGGCGTCCAGCCCGAAGTGAAGCGCTGCCATATGGTTGAACCACTCGATGCTGCCCTGCGCGTCCAGCAACACCACACCATTGGGCGAAGCCTGGAAAGCAGCCAGAAAGTCCTGCAGTCGCTGTTGTGCCTCCAATGCCGCCTGATCCCGGACGCGAATCAGACGGCGCACCCGATCCGACACCTCGGCCCACAAACCGGTTCGCATCACGGAGTCCGAAAAATCACCAGCACGCAACCAGCGCATCAAGCGAGCGCCGCGCGACAAATCCAGCAAAAACCAGAGCAGGCCACCAGCCAGCACACCAAGCACTACTGCTTCGAGTTCATTGGTGTTGACCTGGGTTGACGAGGCCGCCAGCCAGGCCAGCAATGCGCCCGCCAACTGGCAGGCAAGAAAGGAGGCAATTCTCCAGAACATGCTCAGCTCAGCGCAGCGCAGACACAGCACTGGCACTCTGTGCCGTCAGACGGTAACCGGCACCGCGCACCGTTTCTATCATCAGACCGGCCTCGGGACCCATGGCCTCGCGCAGGCGCTTCACGTGCACATCGACGGTTC
>CAZZLB010000773.1:0-1560 GCA_964654655.1 uncultured Rhodoferax sp.
TTACAAGCCTCTGGGCGACACGCCCTCCGCGCCCAGCACTCCAACACTCCAGCACTTCACAACGCCCGTTGCCGACGCAGCATGGAAAGATGCCGTCAACCTGCTGCCGCTGATTGATCCGCAGAAGGATGAGATCGCGGGCGAGTGGACTGTCGAGAATGACGAGTTGGTGGGCGATAAGCACAATTTTGCCCACATCGAGATTCCTTATCGGCCGCCGAAGGAATACGACTATCGCGTAGAGTTCACGCCAGTGGGCAAAAAGCTCGGTGGTTGTCAGGTGTTGGCGAAGAAGGGGAAGATGTTCCAGTGGAGCTTCTTCGCGCACACGGGCGGAGACGTGTTTGGTTTTTCGATGGTGAACAACCGGTTCCTTGGCGACGCCAACGCTGATGCAAGGGTCATCCTGTCCCCGCCCGAACTGGGCCGCCGGCATGTCTCGCTGGTTGAAGTTCGCAATGATGGTCTGCGCGGCTACCTCGATGGCAAGCTCCTCGTCACTTGGAAGACGGACTATCAAGACATGAGCCTTGCGAGGTTCTGGCAGCTTCGCACGTCCAATGTGCTCGGCCTCGGTTGTCAGAGCCGCATGGTCTTCCATCGGGTTGAAGTGCGCGAAGTCACCGGCAAGGGCACGTTCACGCGCGGCGCGCCGGCAGGCGCATCCACCACTCCACCACTCCAGCACACCAATCCTCCTGCCGCCTGGCTCTCCGCCTTCTGCGCCGAAGTCGCCGCGCTGCCGGCGGAGCAGCAGGTTGCGCGCGTGATGGCGAAGTTGAAGGAACTTAATCCGCAGTTCGATCCCGCCGTCGCAAACGAGCAACACCGCGTCGAAAATGGTGCCGTGACTATGCTTTCGATCTTGTCGTTTGGTCTGAGAGACATTTCACCGCTTCAATCGCTGCCGAAACTTTGTGCGCTGTCGTTGACAGGCAGTTCCACGTCAACGGGCAGCGTCAAGGACAAGGGGGCAATCCAAGATATCTCACCGCTGGCCGGCATGAAACTTGAGAAGCTTTCGGTTTGGGCCAACCAGATTTCTGACCTTTCGCCGCTGAGAGGGATGCCTTTGCACGAGTTGCACTGTGGCTTCAACAATGAACTGTCAGACCTGACGCCGCTTTCAGGGATGCCGATAGGCAGGCTCACTTGCAGTGCGACAAAGGTTAGCGATCTATCGCCTTTGAAGAATACTGGTTTGGCAACCATCATGATCGAACACACGCCCGTCACGAGTCTCGCTGCTATTGCCGACTTGAAACTTCTTGGTATCAATATGCGGTGGACACTGGTCCAAGACCTTTCGCCCCTTCGCAACATGCCTCTGACCTATATTCTATGCGATGGCAAACTCGCCATGGAACCGGCCAATCGCGCTGTGCTCCGGTCAATTAAATCGCTGGAAAAAATAAACAACATACCCGCGGCCGAATTCTGGAAGAAGGCAGATGTGGGCGAACGGTCGAAGCCGTAGCAACAAGCAACGAGGGCAAACAAACCCTATGGACAACTTCGAAGGCCAGACATTCGCGGGCTACGAGATTCTCTCGAAGCTCG
>CAZZLB010000774.1:0-1558 GCA_964654655.1 uncultured Rhodoferax sp.
CGCTCGGCGCGATGCCGATGGTGCCAGTGCAGTCGGGGCCGAGGTCGCTCAGGATGTCGCCAAACAGATTGCTGGCTACCACGACGTCAAAGAAATCCGGCCGCTGAACGAAATGCGCAGTCAGAATGTCGATATGGAATTTGTCCACCGTGACTTCCGGATAGTGCAGCGCCATCTCGGCGACACGTTCGTCCCAGTAGGGCATGGTGATGGCAATGCCATTGGACTTGGTGGCACTGGTCAAATGCTTCTTGGGGCGTGATTGCGCCAGCTCAAAAGCAAACTTCAACACCCGGTCAATGCCGACGCGCGACATCACCGTTTCCTGCATCACGATTTCGCGCTCGGTGCCGGGGTACATGCGCCCGCCAATGCTGGAGTACTCGCCCTCGGTGTTCTCGCGCACGATGAACATGTCGATCTCTCCCGGCGCACGGCGGCTGCCATCGCGCCGCACCACTGGCGCGATGATGCCCGGCATCAGCCGCGCCGGGCGAAGGTTCACATACTGGTCGAATTCGCGGCGAAACAGCAGCAGCGAGCCCCACAGCGAGACATGATCGAGAATTTTTTCCGGCCAGCCCACGGCGCCAAAGTAGATGGCGTCGTGGCCACCGATCAGGTCCTTCCAGTTGTCGGGCAGCATCTTGCCGTGCTTCTCGTAATAGTCCCAACTGGAAAAGTCGAAGTGGTCAAACTGCAGGTCGATGCAGTACTTGACGGCCGCGCGCTCCATGACCCGAATGCCCTCGGGCATGACCTCTTTGCCGATGCCGTCACCGGCGATCACTGCAATCCTTTTTTTGCTCATCGCGAATCCTCATTCATCATGGTCAAGAAAACTCTCACTTGCGCAGCGCCGACACCTGAGCAGCCGTTGGTCTGACCACCAGTGCCACACCCAGCACCGTCATCACGGTACCGACCACGGTCACCACATTGATGGGCTCGGCAAACAGCAGCCAGGCAATGCAGGCTGTCACTGGCGGCACCAGGTACATCAGGCTGGTCACCGAGGCCGCTGCGCCGCGCTGGATCAGCAGGTACAAAAGCGAACTGCCACCCAGCGTCAACACCAGCACCGACCAGGCCATCGCACCCACCATCTCCGCGTTCCAGCGCACAGCCTCAGACTCCAGCAGCGCCAACGGCAAAGTCACCAGCAGCGCAGCCATCAGTTGTACCGCATTGGCGCTGCGTACGTCACAGGGCTTGACGAAACGCTTCTGGTACAGCGTACCCAGCGTGATCGCCAGCAGGGCGCCCACCGCCATCGACACATTCGCCCAGTCGGCCTCACCGCCCTGGCCAAACTTGCGCGACACCACCAGCACCAGGCCGGCAAAGCCAAGCACCAGACCAGACCATTGCCGTGCACTGACCCTGCCACCCGTGCTTGACAGCCACAGCGCTGTCAAGACCGGTTGCAGACCGACAATCAGTGCCGACAAGCCCGAGCCCATACCCGCTTTCACCGCCGCCCAGACGCCGCCCAGATAGCAGGCATGCATCAGGACACCGGTGAAGCCCAGGTGCGCCCACTGGCTGGCTGACGCTG
>CAZZLB010000775.1:0-1558 GCA_964654655.1 uncultured Rhodoferax sp.
AAGTGGCCCCGCAAATCTGAACAGCGCTATAAGTGCAAACTCCGGGCATGATGCCAGAAGTGGCCCCGCAAATCTGAACAGCGCTATAAGTGCAAACTCCGGGCATGATGCCAGAAGTGGCCCCGCAAATCTGAACAGCGCTATAAGTGCAAACTCCGGGCATGATGCCGGTCCGACGAAGGACTGGCGAATAGGAGTTACAGATGATCAAGAAATCAGCACGACGCACACGCCGTACCCACAACCCCGCGTTCAAAGCCCGAGTGGCGTTGGCCGCGCTACGTGAAGACAAGACAATGGCTGAGCTGTGCAAAGAGTTTGAATTGCACCCCACGCAAATCACCGAGTGGAAACGCCAACTGCTCGAAGGCGCTGCCGGGGTCTTTGGCGGCAATGATGCACCTGAGCCGGTTGACCTGGCGCCACTGCACGCCAAGATAGGCCAGTTGGCACTGGAGAATGATTTTTTGGAAGGCGCGCTCACCAAAGCGGGTTTGCTGAGCGAAAGACGATGATTGACCGCCAGCATCAACTCCCCATCACACGTCAAGCCGAACTGCTGGGCATAAGCCGCAGTTCGGTCTACTACCTGCCACGTCCAGTCAGTCAGGCTGATTTGGTCCTCATGCGCTGCATTGATGAACTGCATCTGGAACACCCCTTCATGGGCGCACGCATGCTGCGCCGCATGTTGGTGCGCGAAGGCTTGAAGGTCGGTAGACGTCATGTCAGCACGCTCATGCAGCGCATGGGCATTGAAGCCCTGTGTCCCCAGCCCGGCACCAGCAAGGCCCATCCCGGACACAAGATTTACCCCTACCTGCTGCGCCGTCTCGCCATCACCCAATCCAACCAAGTCTGGGCGCTCGATACGACCTACATTCCTATGGCCCGAGGCTTTGTGTACCTGACCGCGGTGGTGGATGTAGCCAGTCGCAAGGTACTCGCGCACAAGCTCGCCATCACGCTGGAGGCGTGTCATGCCAGGGAAGTCATTGAGCAGGCATTCATGCGACACGGCACACCCGACATCGTCAACACCGACCAGGGCAGCCAGTTCACGGCCGAGGAGTTCACCAACGTCGTCCTTGCCAAGGGCTGCAAGCTCAGCATGGATGGCAGGGGTGCCTGGCGTGACAACGTGTTTGTCGAGCGTTTCTGGCGCAGCGTGAAGTACGAGCGGGTCTACCTCAGGGCTTACGACAGTGTGAGCGCTGCGCGCTCGGACATAGCCCAGTACATCGACGGCTTCAACACCAAGCGGCCGCATTCAAGCCTTGAAGACGCCACGCCTGATGAGTTTTACTACGCCCATTTACCGACAATGAAAGAGGCGGCATAAGATGCAAGTTCTGGTGCGCCCCGAGTTGCCCACCGCGTCGGTCGGTTCGTCGCAAGCGACCACCGCCGCCGTGGACAACTCTGCACCTTTGGCAACCCGCCCGCAGTCCACTTATAAATCGGGGAAAGTTGTTCAAACAACCGGAGCCACTTCTGTTTCAAGTACGGTCGCCCCACCGAATAGCTGTAACGCATTCCTTGTTGCAACTGCTGCGCT
>CAZZLB010000776.1:0-1557 GCA_964654655.1 uncultured Rhodoferax sp.
GCGACGGCTTCCTGCAAATCCCGAAAGCGCGTGATCGCGTCAAACTCGTGATTCGCCAGCAGGGGTTCGATCTCTTCGATCAGGCTGCGCACCCGCGCTGCGTCGAAAGCCGTGTGGGCCGCCTGGCTCTGCTCGGCCTGCGGCGGTGGCAGCCAGCGCGAGAGCAGCGCTTTGAGTTTATCCACGGAAATGGGCTTGGTCAGCACATCGTCCATGCCGACCGCCAGGCAGTGCTCCCTGTCGTCGTCGTAGGCGTCCGCCGTCAGGGCGATGATGGCGCGCCGGTCCTGTCCCTCGCTTTGCTCCCATTCGCGTATGCGCGCCGCGGCAGCGTAGCCGTCGAGCAGCGGCAGGTGCAGGTCCATCAGGATGATCCGTGCCGCTTCGCCCTGCACGATGGCATCGAATCCCTGCTGCCCGTTCACCGCCAGGGCAACGTCGGCACCGAGCCGACGCAGCAGCAGTTCAGTCAGGCGCCGGTGGTCCGGGTTGTCTTCCACCAGCAGCACGCGCAGCGAGGGTACCGCGCCTGCCTGGGTAGACAAGGCTTCAGTGGCAAACATCTGCAGGGCCGGCGTCTGATCGACAGCGCCGGCCAAGCGCCGGGCGCGGATGCGAAACCAGAAACGCGAACCCTGGCCGGGCTCGCTGTGTACACCGACTTCCCCGCCCATCAGCTGTGCCAGTGTGCGCACAATGGACAAGCCCAGACCGGTGCCGCCAAATTGGCGTGCCGTAGAACTGTCCACCTGGGAGAAGGTCTGGAACAGCAGATTGAGTTTGTCGGGGGCAATGCCCATGCCGCTGTCGGATACCGAAAATTCCAGCGTTGCCTTGTCATCGACGCAACTGACTTCGCGGGCCTCGACTTTGACGCCACCCTGCGGTGTGAACTTGATGGCATTGCTGACCAGATTCGAGAGCATCTGGCGCAGGCGATGCGGGTCGCCCAGATAACCGTTGCGAGGTCCGCTCCACGTGGACTCGATTCCCAAGCCCTTGCTGTGGGCCCCCTGTGCGAACAAGGCCTCGGTCTGAGCCAACACCTCAGCGGGTGACATCTCCACGGCTTCGAGTGAAATCTTGCCGGACTCGATCTTGGCCAGGTCCAGAATGTCGTTGAGCAGATTGAGCAGGCTCTGGCCGGAGTTCAGAATGGTGCGCGCGTAGTCGAGGCGCTCAGCTTCCTTGAGCGCGGGCATCAGCAGCACTTGCGCCATACCCAGAATGCCGTTCATGGGGGTGCGCACCTCATGACTCATGGTGGCCAGGAACTGGCTCTTGGCAAGGTTGGCGGCTTCGGCGGCCTCCTTGGCCTGGTGCAGTTCGGTCACATCCACCCGGAATCCGACGATGTGCCCGTCAGGCGTCTTGCGCTCCACGATGCGCAGCGTGCGGCCATTGGGATGGCGCTGGATCAGTGCCGAGTTGCCGGACTGGTGCAGCGCCAGTCGCTCAGCCACCCATTCCTCGATCCGTCCGACCGCTTCCACGTACTGCCCGTTCTCGGCACCGGCACGGAGCAGGGTTTCAAAAGTCACACCCGGCAACATCAGG
>CAZZLB010000777.1:0-1556 GCA_964654655.1 uncultured Rhodoferax sp.
ACCCGAACCCCTACCCCAAACAGTCGAAGAAATAGGCAACGTCTACATCTACGACCTAACATCAGGGGCACAAACAGGCTTAGACAAACTCTTAGCAGAAGGCTACAAGATCGTAAACCGCTACTCAAAGCAGTATCACCTCGAAAAACCCAAAGCGGCACCAATCGCTCCAAAGTCTGACACATTAGGCGATATTATTCAGGCAGGCATCGAGCAGGCAAAACTGGAGGCTAACGCATGATGGAAAACGATGTTGACTACATGCAAGCCGCCCTCATCTTCAAGAAACTACGACAGAAACGCCTCGGAGAACTTGCGCAGCAAGTAGCAGACGGCAAACTATCATTCGAAGAATACCGCGAAGAAGAAAAACGGTTCCTATCAGAGGTGGGCGCACAATGAAAATAACCAACGCCTACGTCGAACGCACCTTCAACCTCGGCAACTATGAATCACTCAAAATCGGGTTTGAAGCTAATATCTGTGAGGGTGATGTTCCGCTTGAAGTTACCGCAGAACTTGAGCGTATGGCTTTTCAGCACTACAATAACAGCCTAGCCACAAAAAAGAACACGGCACCCCCAGCAACACCTGCCCATCCCTTAGACAAAACCCAAGCCGCCATCGAAACAGCCAAACAAGTAGGACAAACAAAAGACGCATTCGGTAACAATAAATCACCTGCACAGATTGCCAACGAAAACCAAGCCAAACGAGAAGCCCAAGCAAAACAGAACTCAGCGCCATCCATACCCCAAGAAAACATTTGTCCTCAATGCGGCGGCAAAAAGCAACCACAATACCCGGTATGCTACAACTGCCACATGAAGGAAGGTGGTCAAGCATGACCATCCAACCTCAATTCTGCGTAGACTGCGGCATACAACTAAACTTCCACAAAAAAGCAGAACGCTGCCGCCGATGCAGAATAAAAAAGAACCAAATGGACAAAGGCGTAGGATGGACCCAGCAAGAAACCGAAGCCCTAATCGCCTACATGGGAATAGACGCACAAATCGACAGCCTATACCGCCAAATCAACACAGGCCAAGAAACAAAAAGACTATTGCGCAAAAAATTCTGTAACCATAGTAACCAGGCGATTCTAAACAAGAAGGCAGCCATTAAGGGGGATAAGATTTTTGTCTGTTAAAGCCGCCGCGCAAGCCCTCGTTATGGAAAAAGAAATCGAAAGCCTCACCCGCGACGTAATGAAACTCACTGACGAAGTGCAGGGCCTTCATGCAGAACTATCGCAGATCCGCAGTGCCATCGCTAACCTTGACAGAAACGGCTACTTCAACCTAAAGGGGCCGCAGCTATGATGACGCATAAGTATAAGCGCAGTGGCAGACGCAACAGCGAACCCGCAGGCGACCCCCTCATCAAAATAGAACACCTAGCCGAATGGTTCAAGGAGGCCAAACAATGACCTACGGATGCCAGCTCACAACCAAAAACGCAGCTTACTGCCGCAAATGTGGAGCTTACAAAACAGAAACAGACCTCTACCAAGGCACCCGAGGCGAACAAAGATGCGTACTCTGCCACAACCA
>CAZZLB010000778.1:0-1554 GCA_964654655.1 uncultured Rhodoferax sp.
TGGCGCAGGCGCGCTGAATGCGGCTGCGCGATGGCCGTTCGCACCTGCTGCAACAAACGCTCTTTTTCAGCGCCCAGCACGCCCTTCAAAACCAGCCAGTTGGAGGCGTGGTCGCTGCGAAACACGGTGCGCTTCAGGTCGAGCGCCTGCAGGAACTGCTCCATTTCGGCAAACAGGTCCTGCTGATGGAGCGGCTCCCACTCGGGAAAGCCCTGGCGGAAGCGCTGCTCGCCCTGCGGGAAACTTACCACCAGCGTGGCCAGAAATTCCGGTTGTGTCGCGTTGGCCAGACGCGCCGAGTTCTGTGCATGCTGCCCGGTAAGCAGACGACCGCCCAGGCCATTGAGCAGCATCACGGAGCGGCTGATGCCCGCTTCTCCGAGCTTGTCCAGCGCCGCACGCGTGCTCTCGAACGTCTCACCCTTGCTGACCTTTTGCAGCACCTCGTCGTCACCCGACTCGGCACCGATGTAGGCCAGGTCCAGCCCTGCTGCGCGCAGTTCGGTCAACTCCTGCACCGTCTTGTTGCGCAGGTTGCGCGGCAGGCAGTAACTTGAAATGCGCCGGACTCTGGGCAAGTGCTCCCTGATTGCCACCAGCAGATCCATCAAACGCCGGGTCGACAAAACCATGGCGTCGCCATCACCCAGAAAGACCCGTTGCACGTTGGATGCGTAGAGTTCACCGCAGCGCCGGACGGTCTCCAGCGTCTCCTGCTCATCGCGCGCGCGAAACTTCTTTTGCGGCGCGGTGTACATCTCGCAATAGGTACACCTGTTCCAGGAGCAGCCGTCGGTGACAGGCAGGATCAGGGACTGGGCCTCGCTCGGTGGGCGAAAGACCGGGTTGACGTAACGGATCGGGAAATCTTGCTTCACTTCGCTGATTGTCGGACTTTGCGCGCGGGCTTCTTGACCGGGACTGCCCTGGCCTTGGCGCGCGAAGGCGCCAGCGCCTGCTCCAGTTCCGTAATCGACTCATCGGTGTAGTCCAGCATGCGCTGCAAGGCCGGGACCGAGCGACGGCAGGCGATGTAACCAAAGCCGAGTTTGTCGCCATAGCCGCTGATGGTGATGTTGAGCGCCAGATACTGCGTCGGGATGGAAACCGGATAAACCTCGTCGAGCCGGGCACCGTTCAGGTACAGCGTGTCACGCGGTCCGGGAACGTTGGAAATGATGACGTTGAACAAGGGGTGCTGCTTGGCCGTACCGGTCACCATGGCCGGCCCCATGGGGGAGATCGAGGTGATGCCGTGCGCCAACTTTTGCAGGCGCGGCATGCTGCGCAGACGTTCCTTGGCCTCGCTGGTGGATTGCACGATGCGCGCCAGCCGCTTGAGCGGATCACGCAGATGCGTCGCCAGATTCGCCAGCAGCAGCGATACCTGGTTGCCGCCGGCATCGGTCTGGTCATGCAGCGATACCGGGACCATGGCAATCAGTGGCTTCTTCGGCAATTTGTCCTGCGCCTGCAGGTACTTGCGCAGCGCACCAGCACAGATTGCCAGCGTCACATCGTTGACCGTGGCGCCAGTGGCTTCGCCGATGCGCT
>CAZZLB010000779.1:0-1549 GCA_964654655.1 uncultured Rhodoferax sp.
TTGCGCCGCTGACTGAAGGCTGGTTGGCGGAGTCGAGCAGCGTATAGTGCGTGCACCACAGGAGTTGACATGGCCACGATCAAGGATGTAGCGCGACTTGCTGGCGTCGGCGTGGGTACTGCGTCGCGCGTGGTCAGCGGCCGCGGCTCGGTCGCACCAGCGACGGCGCAGAGAGTGCGTGATGCCATTGCCGAGCTCGAATTCCGGCCTTCGCATGCTGCTCGCACCCTGCTGTCGGGCTCATCGCAGATGATTGGTGTGTACATACCGATGCTGGTGGGGACGTTCTACACACCTATTCTTGGAGCTATTGACACTGAACTGCGCACCACCGGTCGGCACATGGTGGTGGCTTTTGGCTGCGGCGACGGCGACACGCGCCAGCAGGCGATCGAGGGAATCAATTTCCTGATCGAGCGCGGTTGCGATGGCTTGGTGGTGATGAGCAATGCGCTACTTCAAAAGGACATCGAAGCGCTGGGTCCCAAGCAGGGCAAACTGGTCCTGCTGAACCACTATTTCAAGAAGTATGCTGACCAGTGTTTTCCCGCCGATCACGAGCACGGCGGCATGTTGGCGGCGCAGGCCTTGCTGAAGATGCAACATCGCAGGATTGCGGTCATTGCAGGGCCACGCAGCGCACCGGACAACGTGGCGCGCATCAACGGCTTCATGCGCGAACTGCAGCGTGAAGGCATTGACCCGGCGCAAGTGGTGATGCTGGAGAGTGACTTTTCACCGGCTGGCGGATGGGCGTCGGCGCGTTCGCTGGCCTCATCTGGCCATGAATTTACTGCGCTGTTTTGTGCCAACGATGAAATGGCGGTGGGGGCACTGGCCTTCTTTCAGCAAGCTGGAATTTCAGTACCAGGAACCATTTCGGTGCTGGGCTATGACGATACCCACAACGCTGAATACTCGGCACCGCAGCTGACATCCGTGCATATTCCCTGGCGCCAGATCACGCTCAGCGGCGTGCGCTGGTTGCTCAACCAATGCTATGGCGAGACGCAAGTGGTGCAGCGAAGATTTCCGGTCAATGTCACCTGGCGCGCATCTGTAGTCATGGCACCGGGCGCAGAGCAGCTGAAAGCCACTGCACGAAAAGCCCGTGCGCGCACCCCTAATTAAAGACCCGAACTAAGGGTAGCTACGAATGTGGCCTGGCCTCCCTCGTGCCTACAATTGGAAACCTTTCCACAAGATTGGCCATTGCAGCAATTGAAACATGAAGAACACAAGAACCAACGATCTCCCGACTCTCAAACGCAGTGACTTCGCCGCTGACTTTCGCTGGGGATGCTCCACTTCCTCTTATCAGATTGAAGGCTCTGTTCATGCGGATGGGCGCGGTGAGTCGATCTGGGACCGCTTTTGTGCCACGCCCGGTCGTATCCGCGATGCATCCAGCGGCGCCGTGGCCTGTGACCACTACCGCCGCTGGCCGCAGGATCTGGGGCTGGCCGCCAGCCTGGGCACCAACGCCTACCGCTTCTCCATCGCCTGGCCCAGAATTTTCCCCAATGGTCGTGGTGGCGTTCCAAATCAG
>CAZZLB010000780.1:0-1548 GCA_964654655.1 uncultured Rhodoferax sp.
ATTCTCGGCAAAGGCGAGGACGTTCCCAAAGTCGGAGAAGAATTGACCGCAGATGTAACGATGAAAGAAACCACAACCGGCGCAGTTTACAACGAACTGTCAAACCTCGCGCCATTCTGAAAAGGAAAACATGACTGAAAAAGTATATATCAATGGGCTGTTTATCAAACAGAAGGAGTTTGATAACGGCGGAAACATCCTCAAGGTCTCGATCCGTGTCGATGACTTTGTTGCGGAACTCCAACAACACGCCAAAGATGGTTGGGTTAACATCGACATCTGCAAACGCAAAATGCCGAGCGAAAAAGGGCATACGCATTATGCTCAGCTAAACCAGTTCTCACCAACGCACGTTCCGAAAATCGAAGATTGCGACCTACCGTAAATCAACCGGGGAGTCGGGCTAACTACCCGGCTCCCCAAAACAACGAAAGACAAATGGCAAATATCATTCAACTAAACCGGGAAGATGGCTCACACTTTTACAACCGCGACGGGACGCCCTGCTTTGAGGTGCCGAAGAAAAAAGGCGGCGGCACAACAAAGACAACACTGAAGCACGCAAAGGAAATGTCATTGCTTGTTTCACCGACGACGACACTCAAACAATCCGCCAAACCCGCCTTGACAAACTGGTTGATTACACAGGCTTGCATGGCGGTGTTGACCGCACCGCGCAAGGATGGCGAGGATGACACGCAATTCGTCCAACGTGTCCTCAAAGACGAGGAACAGCACAAGGCCGAGGGCAGTGATGCGGCTCAACGTGGCAGTAAAATCCACGCCGCGATTGCCGAGATGTTGGCGGATCGCGTAGCAGCGCATGAGACCGGCATCACGGAACCGGCAATGACAGCCGTCGAGTGGGTAAGGTCGCTGCAAGTCAAACCGTTGCGGATTGAGCAGACATTGACGCTGAACGGCGTCTGCGGAACGTGCGACCTTGTTGGGCGGCTTCCAGACGGTACTCTAGTTGTCGCTGACTGGAAATCGTCAAACAAAGCGGCGAAGGATATGCCGACCGATGCTTGGCCTGAACACCGTGAACAGTTGGGCTTTTATGCGGCAGCTGTCGCGGCGATGTATGATACCGACAAAATTGTTTGTTACGTTGTTTACTTGTCCACTACCGAACCGGGAGCAATCGCCGCTTGCGAAGTCACCGATTGGCGGAGTGCGTATAAGAGTTTCAGCGCATTGTTTGACCACTGGTGCTACCGGAACGACTACGACCCACGACGCGCCGATATGACCATTGAGGCCAAGCTGGAGGAAGTCGGACTGTGACAACACCACTGCACAACAAAGGCTCTGATTATGGACGTGTCGGAATCGGTCGGCCAACTCCAGAACCGGCAACCAAACGCTGTTCAAACTGCAAAGGGCAAGGGATGATTTTTGACTACAAGCTCAACCGCTTGGCAGATTGCGAGTGGTGCGATTCGTCGGGCTGGATCGAGACTCGCCACGGTCAAGCAACACCAAATGAGGCGGCACATGACTGAGGCAGAACGCCAACGGAACCGGGAATATCAGCGGAAATGGCGA
>CAZZLB010000781.1:0-1547 GCA_964654655.1 uncultured Rhodoferax sp.
AGCCGTCCTTGATGACGGTGACGTCAATGTTGACGATGTCGCCCTTTTTCAGCGGCGTGCCGTGCGGGATACCGTGGCAGACCTGCTGGTTGATGGAGGTGCAGATCGCCTTCGGGTAAGGGTTGTGGCCGGAGGGTGCGTAGTTCAGCGGCGCCGAGATCGCACCCTGCACCTGGGTTGTGTAATCGTTAGCCAGCTTGTCGAGTTCGTTGGTCGTGACTCCCGGTTTGACGAATGGCGTCAGGTAATCCAGCAGTTCGGCGGCCAGACGGCCTGCGACACGCATGCCGGCAATGCCTTGTGCATCTTTGTAGGTGATGGTCATGGGGCTGGATTATCCCATTGGGCGGGTAAAATCAGGGCACAACCCCGTCGGCCTTCCACTCAGGCACCAAAGTGACCCTGCACATCACAACATTCGAGGGCGGCAGCGCCCTCAGTCCCTTTCGTATCAAACAACTGTTGCCGGTCCTGCAGGCCATTGATCAGCGTGTTTCCGGTGTGGCTGCGCGTTTTGTCCATCTGGTAAGTACCCAAGCGGAGCCGAGCGCCGCGCTGAAGGATCAGCTGGCGGCGCTCCTGACTTATGGCGATCCCTACGGCGGTCCCGGCGACGGCGCCGTGATTGTGGTGACGCCCCGCCTTGGGACGGTTTCACCCTGGGCATCCAAGGCTACAGACATCGCGCACAACTGTGCCTTGGCGGTGCGCCGCGTGGAGCGGGTGCTGGAGTACCGCATCGCGCTGAAGGGCGGGTTGTTGGGTGAGCCGACCTTGGCACCGGCGCAGTTGCAGCAGATAGCCGATTTGCTGCACGACCGCATGACCGAGAGCGTGATGTTTGACCGTGCCGGTGCCAGCGCACTGTTTGCTGAATTGCCGGCGGCGCCCTTGGCTCAGGTTGATGTGCTGCAGGGTGGCAAAGCTGCGCTGCAACAGGCCAACGTCGAGTTCGGTCTGGCACTGGCGGATGACGAGATTGACTACCTGGTGCAGGCCTTTACGCGACTGCAGCGCAACCCGACCGATGTGGAGCTGATGATGTTTGCGCAGGCCAATAGCGAACACTGCCGGCACAAGATTTTCAATGCGGCTTTCACGATCGACGGCGTGGCGCAGGCCAGCAGCATGTTCGGCATGATCCGCCACACGCATCAGACGCATCCGCAGCACATGCTGGTGGCGTACTCAGACAACGCCTCTGTGATGGAGGGGGCGACGGTGCAGCGCTTTGTTGCCAGCGCCGCCAGGAGTTCTGGTAGTGCTCCGGTCTATGAGAAGCAGGAAGCCACGAACCATATCCTGATGAAGGTGGAAACGCACAACCACCCGACTGCGATCTCACCGTCTCCAGGTGCCGCCACCGGCGCCGGTGGCGAGATCCGCGACGAAGGCGCTACCGGGCGTGGCTCCAAACCCAAAGCAGGGCTCACCGGC
Source organism: uncultured Rhodoferax sp. (assembly GCA_964654655.1). GTDB lineage: Bacteria > Pseudomonadota > Gammaproteobacteria > Burkholderiales > Burkholderiaceae_C > Rhodoferax. Next base: position 1,438 of record CAZZLB010000781.1, read on the forward strand.
TTCACCGTATCGACAATTAATTGGGGTCAGACTCCAATTAATTCGACTTACGGCAAGCCTGAGCACATCGCCAGCCCCTTGCAGATCATGATCGAAGGGCCGCTGGGTGG
>CAZZLB010000782.1:0-1542 GCA_964654655.1 uncultured Rhodoferax sp.
GGTGGTCTGCCGGCTGGCATCGCGCCAGAAGTTCGTGGTTGGCCAGCCCTTCTTGTTCGATGGCAGGGCGTCGAGGTGGCGCTTGATGACGTTCGCCCCAGCCCGGCCCATGATGACGCCCAGGCGCGACGGCTGGCACCGGGCGATGATCTCGCGCAGTGTCGGCGTGGCGGTGTCGCGTGTGACTGTGACGCTGGGGTTCATGCGTGGGCAGTTTTAAGTTTCAAGTTTGAAGTTTCAAGGGAGCCAGGCGCGCCGGTCGGGCGCTTGAAACTTGACACTTGAAACTTGAAACTCTTCTTCATGCCTGGGGCGGCTGGAAAAGTGACTCGAAATCAAAGGCGGGCCGCTCGGCTGTTTCGTCCGCGCCGATCAGTCCAAGCTCTTCGGCCTGCTTGCGCGCAACGTCGCGCACCCACATGCCGGAATTGAACGCGAACGGCGGGTAAGGGTTCCCAAGGCCGTCGTCGCTGTCGCCAAGTGCTTGCCATATCTCGCTGGATTTCAGGGCAATCATGCGCCCGGTTTCCCCCAGCACGCGGGCGGCGTCAGCGTCGCCGGAGGCTTGCGCGGCCATCATCCATCGGGAGCCGAAGCCCGTGAGTTTCTTGTCGCCGTCCGGGTTTGTGCCATCCCAGTTGCGCGGCTGTTCGCGGCTTTCCTGCCGGTAAAGTTCCTGCGCTGGCCAGGCGTCAATCACGTCCGGATCGCTGCCGGCGATGAAGTTCCCGGCGCCCTGGGCAAGCTCGGCGTTCGTCTTCACCACCAGCTTGATCCGTTCGTCGCTGCTTAAATCCTTGATAGTTCCCGCGATTTCATCGGCTGGACGGTAGCCGAGGTCGGCAAGGGTCTGGCGCAGTGTGGCGCGGGCGGTGGCCGGGTTGTGGCCGACAGTTACGCTCTTCGTCTCGCCAGTGTCCGGATCGGTGCGGAGTTCCTGCTTTGGCTCCACCAGGCTGCCGACGACTTCCTTGATTTTCGCGAGGTAATCCACCATCAGCGTTTCGGCGCTGAAGACGGATTGCCGGCGGATTCCGGCGTTGATGGCGCGGATTCCGGCGCTGTCGAGGCTGGTCGGCATCAACCCCTTGCGGGCAAGATGCTGAATGGCTTCGAGGAAGTCGCTCATCGGTCAGAGGTTTTCCGGCCCGTCCGGGTTCGCGTAGCCGGTGTCGGTGGTGGTCTGGAACTGCGTCGAAGGCGCTGGCACCGGGAAGGCGCGAGGCAGAATCTTGCGCTCGCTGTTCCAGTTGCCGGTCGGAGTGGCTGCGCTGGCAGGGGCTTCGACGTTCAGCTTCTGGTTGCTCGCGGCGTCAATGCGCTCCTGGGCGGCCTTGGCCAGATCCCGACGCGCTTCGGTCTGGAACGCCTTGAGCGTCGGGAAGCTGGTGAGCCATCGCCACCGGGCAAGCGCGATGCAGTCCGGGCGCAGTTGATCCGGCACGGTGCCAGCAGCGTCCAGCGCGTAACCGCCGGCACTGATTGCCCCGCGCACGGCTCCGACGACGCCAGCGAGCACCAGGGCAAGCTGAGTGTCAGCCC
>CAZZLB010000783.1:0-1536 GCA_964654655.1 uncultured Rhodoferax sp.
GGATCAGTTCCTTGTTGGCCTGCGCCTGCTCCGCGAGCCGCTCTTCACGATCCTGCCGTGCCTGCAATTCAAGGGGTAGCAGCTCGACAATGATCTCATCGACTCGCTCGGTCTGCGTCACGATCACGTGCACCGGCAGCGGATCGCGGTTCAGACGCCGTAGCCATGCGTCATAACGCAAGGCTGCAAATTCGTTGACGTCGATGCCCTGCAGGGCATTGTTCAAACCAGTGGGGTCGCTAAAGCTGTCGGCAAAGACCGAACCGACAATCGTGCGCCGCGAAAGGCCACGTGCATCTTCCAGTGCAGCATTGGCAAACATCACCGCCCCGTTGCTGTGCACCACAGCAATCAGCGTAGCCAACAGATCAAAAGACTGGAAGCGAACTGCCGACGCGGCGACATCCGGCAGGTCAAGTGTGCGTGCAGACAGGTTCACACCGCTTATTTTGTCGAGGAGATCGAGGATGTTCGCCCCAACTCACGGCGAATACCGGCCATGTCACCTTCGTTGCGCGCCAAACTGGCTTTCAGTGCCGCCACCCGGTCCAGGTACTTTTGCGGATTGCGCAACTCGTCTGCACGCTTTTCGGGCTCGCCGTTGTTGTACTCCTTTTGCAACTCAAGCTGACGCTCCTGCGCCTTCTTGAGTTCGGATTCGAGAATTTGCACTGCATCGGCGTCGCGCGCCTTCTGCTCGGCAGCGTCCACACGCTGTCCGCCCGACGCCCCCGGGGAGCGCACCGGCGCCAAGGCTGCCGTGCGCGTACCCTGCACCACCGTGATGTTGCCGCCTTCGAGAAGCTTGCAACCCTTGGCTTGCGGGCTGGGCACCGTGTTGGTGTATTCATTGCCGCAGCGGTAGATGCGGTCCTGGCAATAAGCGCTGCTTGCCAGGGCAACGGCGAGCAGCGGAGCGATCAATACATGTTTCATAACCATCAGTATGCGCCCATTGCGGCAAAAACGAAAAAGGACGGCCTGGGCCGTCCTTCTGTGTAGCTCATTGCAAGGCTTACAGAGAGTAGTACATGTCGAACTCGATCGGGTGCGTTGCCATGCGCAGGCGTGTCACTTCCGACATCTTGAGTTCTATGTAGGCGTCCAGCATGCTGTCGGTAAAGACACCGCCCTTGGTCAGGAAGCTGCGATCGGCATCCAGACAATCGAGTGCCTGATCCAGGCTGTGGCAGACGGTCGGGATTTTTGCATTTTCCTCCGGCGGCAAATGGTACAGATCCTTGGTCGCAGCTTCGCCCGGGTGAATCTTGTTCTCGATACCGTCCAGACCGGCCATCATCAGTGCCGCAAAACCGAGATACGGGTTCATCAGCGGATCCGGGAAACGCGCCTCAATGCGGCGTGCCTTGGGGTTGGCCACATAGGGAATGCGGATCGAAGCCGAGCGGTTCTTGGCCGAGTAAGCAAGCTTGACCGGGGCCTCGTAGCCCGGAACCAGTCGCTTGTAGCTGTTGGTACCCGGGTTGGTGATGGCGTTCAATGCGCGTGCATGCTTGATGATGCCGCCAACGTAGT
>CAZZLB010000784.1:0-1531 GCA_964654655.1 uncultured Rhodoferax sp.
AGATGGGGATTACATTCCATTGGTTCAATATATTCAAAGTACTACTGGCTGCCGAGTTGAGGGAATGGCCTTTGGAGAAAGCACCAGCGCAAAACTTGGTGAAGCCTTGGACGAATTCACTGATCTTTCTGAAAACAAAAAGCGTTTTTTGATTTGATTTGATGAAGAAGATGAGATACATAGGTAACACTCTGGATTTAGCAAAATTGAAAGAATTTGCTAAAATCCGGGGTTAACTTACCTAACAATCTCAATCATGGAAGTAGTAAAAAAGATAAACAGGGAGATATTCCAAGGATTCCCATTCTATTTAACAAAGTTCTTGGACGAACATGAACGTTGGAGGGAGGTTGCCAAAATACTGAAGATATCCAAGGATGCCAGACTCAGGCTGGAATGGATCATATATTACAGAGAAGGCTATGATGCCACTCAAACAGCCAGACATTTTGGCATATCCAGAAAGACTTTCTACAAATGGTATGGGCAGTTTGATCCTGACAATCCATACAGCCTGCACAGATTAGAGGATAAATCCAAAGCTCCAAAAAAAGTGAGGCAAAGAGAAATCACATCTATTCAGGAACAGAGAATTATCCAGCTCAGAAAAAAACATATTCGTTGGGGCAAAGAAAAGCTGGCAGTTGTTTACAAAGATGAATACAAGGAAAGTATCTCGCCTTGGAAAGTGCAAAGAGTTATTGAAACATACAAGCTTTACTACAACCCACAAAAAGCCCAGAAAAACAGGCTCAAAAGACACAAAGTCAAGAAAAAGAAAAGGATTACCGAATTAAATTTAGATAAGCTCAAATGGTATCAGAAAAAAGCAGGACTCATCATTTGCCTGGATACGGTGGAGATTAGATTTAACAATATTAAAAGGTACATTTTTACGGCGATCGACAAGTATGGCAAAGTGGCATACGCTAGGATGTACAAAAACAAGAGTTCTTACAGTGGTGAAGATTTCCTACTGAGATTGCACTTTTTGCTTAATGGCAATATTCCTAAAGTTGGTCACGACAATGGCACTGAGTTTGAAAAGTATTTCAAGCTAGCTTGTCAAAGATTAGGGATTGAGCAGTACTATTCCAGAGTTAGAACCCCCAAGGACAACCCGAACAATGAACGCTTCAATAGAACTCTACAAGAAGAATTTATTGATCTGGGCAATTACAGCTCAGACCCAGAGGTGTTTAACAAGAATCTGACCGAGTGGCTGATTGAATACAACTTCAAAAGGCCCCATGAGGCTCTTGCATACCAAACACCTATGAAATTTAATGACTTGTCACCTATGTACTCATCTTGTACACAGGGTTGACCTTTGATGAGTAAAGTGCTATTATATACGGGCGACAATAAGATAGTAGTCGGCCTAGTCATTTGTAGTTAAAATTGGTGCAATACAAGTACTAGATAACCAGTAATGATTATCTAATGCGTCAAATCAGGCTTGTTGCCGCCGCGCTCGTTTTGCTTGGGATAGTTTTTCCACAAGTAACACTAGCCGACGAAACGATCAAAT
>CAZZLB010000785.1:0-1528 GCA_964654655.1 uncultured Rhodoferax sp.
CGCCTGGGCATCGAAGGCAGCAGAGATTTTTTCGACACTGCGCGCAAAACTCGACGAGCGGCCAAACAGGTTCACCGTCATGCAGCCCTCGGGCGTCAGCAAGCGCCGGCAAGCTGCATAAAAAGGCAGGCTGTCGAGTACCGGCGTAGCCGCTTCATGGTCGTACAGATCCACCTGCAGCGCGTCCACCGTGCCCCACCATTTTGCATCTTCAATTTCCAGCGCGGCGTCGGCCAGCACCACCTGCAGGCGTGCGTTCTCGGCCGGCAATTTGAACCAGCCACGGCAGGCCACCAACACCTGGGGGTTGAGCTCGATGGCGGTGGTCTTCATGCGCAGTTCTTTGTGGCAGAACTTGGTCAGCGACCCCGCGCCCAGCCCGAGCTGCATGGCCTGGCGCGTAGCCACGCTGTCGGGTTCGACAAACAGCAGCCAGGCCATCATGCGCTGGATGTACTCGTGGTAAAGCGCGGTTGGCGCATCCAGCACCATGGTGCCCTGAATCCACTCCGTGCCCAGATGCAGATGGCGCAAGGGGCCATCGTCAGAGAAATTGACTTCGGGTAAGGCGTGGCTGCGTTTCTTCAAGATGCTTTCATTATCTCCAAACTTGATTCACACCCGGCAGAAGAACGAGAATGGCGTTCATGTCCATGAAACGACCTTCTGCTGGCGCACTGTTTTTCGTCCTGTCAGGACTGTTGACCGGACTGCTGCTTGGCTGCGCCGTTCCAAGCACTCGCCCGGACGCGCCCACTGTGGTCTTGCAGACGGGCGATGCCGCAGGCGTCTTGAACCGCGTGACCTGGGGCCTCACGCCAACGCTGCTCAGACAAGTGCAGGAAGTCGGCCTGGCGCCTTATCTTGAGCAGCAACTGCGTCCTGCAGGCGCACCACTGCCCGCAGCGGTGCAGGAGCAGATCGATGCCATGACCATCTCCCGGCGCAGTCTCGAAGAATTGCAGCATGACATGGAGCGCATGCGCAAGGAGGCCGACGCCAAACCCGGCGACGAGGAAAAGCAGCGCGCACGCCAGGCTTACCAGCAGGAGTTGACGCGTCTGTCGCGGGAAGCGGCCAGTCGCTCCTTGCTGCGCGCACTGTATTCGCCCGACCAGTTGCAGGAGCAGCTGACCTGGTTCTGGATGAACCACTTCAATGTCTACCAGGGCAAGCTCAATCTGCGCGCCATGGTGGGCGACTACGAGGAGCGAGCCATCCGGCCGCATGCACTGGGCAAGTTCCGTGATCTGCTGGCAGCGACGACGCAGCACCCGGCCATGCTGCGCTATCTGGACAACGACCGCAACGCAGCGCACCGTCTCAACGAGAACTACGCGCGGGAACTGCTGGAGTTGCACACACTGGGCGTGAACGGCGGATACAGCCAGCGCGATGTGCAGGAACTGGCCCGCGTGCTGACCGGCGTGGGTGTGAATCCTGGCACCGGCACGCCCAGGCTGCGCCCGGAGTTGCAGGCTCGCTATGTGCGCCACGGCCTGTTCGAATTCAACCCGGCGCGGCACGA
>CAZZLB010000786.1:0-1523 GCA_964654655.1 uncultured Rhodoferax sp.
GACATGGTGCGGTTTATTCCCCTGATGGAGATGCTGGGATGAAGGTGGAAATCAGGTATTTCGCGTCGATCCGCGAGGCCGTTGGTGTGGCTGCGGAATCGGTCGAGTCACGGGCGCGCACGCTGGCCGAACTGCGTGACGAGTTGATTGAACGGGACGCGCCGCACGCACAGGCTTTGGCGCGCGGACGTGCACTGCGCATGGCGCTCAATCAGGTCATGTGCAAGGAAACCGTCACGCTGCAAGAAGGTGCCGAAGTAGCCTTCTTTCCGCCAGTGACGGGCGGTTGAATTGACCATGATTGCAAGGTCATCCGCAACAACCCGCGTTCGCATCCAGGCGCAGGACTTTGACCTGAGTGCTGAAGTCGCTTCCCTGCGTGGCGGTCATGCTGGCGTCGGTGCCGTCTGCAGCTTTATCGGAACCGTGCGCGACCGTCACGCCCCGGCGCAGGATGCGACCGCCGCCGAGCCGGTTCTGGCCATGGAACTGGAGCACTATCCCGGAATGACCGAGAAGGCGATCGAGGCCATGATTGATGAAGCGCTGCATCGGTTTGATATTGTCGATGCACGTGTCGTCCACCGCATTGGCCGCTTGCAGGCAATGGATCAGATCGTGCTGGTGGCGGTGGCATCCAGGCATCGCGCAGAGAGCTTCGCTGCCTGCGAGTTCCTGATGGACTACCTCAAGACCCAGGCACCGTTCTGGAAGAAAGAACAAACGCCGCAGGGTGCGCATTGGGTTGATGCGCGGGTTGCAGACGACGCCGCGCTGGCGCGTTGGGGTATTTTGGCCTCCAACCTCTGACTCTATCAGTTCAGGTACTGGGGCGGTTTGGCGTTGGCAAAAACATCCATCGTCAGCGGTTCATCGCCCGCAGTTGATGGTTCCAGTGTGATGCCCCAATCGGCCTGCTTCAGTGCAGATTCAAGCAAATACATGAATCCGTGCAACAGATCCTGTCCCAGTGTCACCTCAAAACTGCGTCTGACTGCTGCACCTTCCATATCTTCTTCAAAGCCGATGCGCAGGGTCCCACCGTCGCAGACCGTGATGTGCACACGGCTGGCCAGCAGCGGTGCATCACCGATCGGCAACGTGGCTGCCTGGCTGTTGAAGGGCGTATGGAAGTCGGCCTTTTGCAGTGATTCCTGCTTTTTGAAGCGCGTCAGGGCGTTGCGATCTGAGCCGTCGTGACTGGCTTCTTGAGTTTGACCGGCGACCAGGTCAGCAGTGACCTGCAGCATGTGCGGGAACAGGTTCCTGACCATCCGGCGCGTCAACCAAAGGCGCAACTCCTCACCAGCGAGCGTATTCATGCGCACCAGGATCCGGTCCTGCTCCATAACATAGCTTGCCTGCAACTGGTGAATTGTCATGGTTTGATTTTAGTCAGACCTGCTCAATGACTGCCACTTGAAATGTTCCTGCTCAACCCAAGGTGGTGGGCAATCAAAGACAAAGGGGATTGCCATGCGAATGGAAAAGTTGACAACCAAGTTTCAGGAAGCCCTGAGCGA
>CAZZLB010000787.1:0-1521 GCA_964654655.1 uncultured Rhodoferax sp.
CGGCACAGTCTTCGGCATGCACGATCAGGCCTTCACCGCGCCCGAGGTAACCGACGATGCTGTCGCCCGGAATCGGCCGGCAGCAACGCGCATACGAGACCGAGGCGTTTTCGCTGCCATCGAGCAGCACACCGCCCTGCGAACCTGACTGGTTCATGGCAAAGCGCTCCCGCGTCAGCAGGACCGCGTCGAGCTTTGCACCGCTGTCGGTCAGTAGGGCGCGCAGTCGCTTTGCAACAATGCTTGCAATGCGTTTGCCCAGGCCGATGTCGGTCAACAGTTCTGCCTGGCTCCTGTTACCGCTGAAACGCAGCAATTTGTCCCATACCTGCCTGTTGCTCGCGGTTTCTGCCAGTGTTTTGTCGATACCCTCGGCGCGCAGTGCCTGTGTCAGCATTTTTTCGCCCAGACTCTGCGAGTCGGCCAGCGCCATGGTCTTGAGGTGCTGGCGGATTTTGGAGCGCGCCCGCGCTGTTCTGACAAAACTCAGCCAGTTCGGGTTGGGCGCGGCGTCGGGCGCCGTCACGATTTCAATCACGTCCCCGTTCCTCAGCTCTGTTCGCAGGGGCACCTGCTCGCCGTTGATACTGGCACTCTGCGTTCGGTCGCCGACATTGCTGTGTATCGAATAGGCAAAATCGACGATGGTGGCGCCGCGCGGCAGTGCCATGATCTGGCCTTTTGGTGTGAAGACGTAAACCGCATCCGGAAACAAGTCCACCTTGACGTGGTCCCAGAATTCGGCAGCGTCGCGGGTCTCGTTCTGGATGTCGAGCAGAGACTGCATCCACTTGGAGCCATGGCGGTCACTTACGCTGGTGGCGTCCGGGCTGTTCACCTTGTACAACCAGTGTGCCGCCACGCCGGACTCGGCGACCACGTTCATGGCTTCGGTGCGGACCTGGAATTCGACGCTGATGCTTGATGGGCCGACCAATGTGGTGTGCAGTGACTGGTAGCCATTGACTTTGCCAATCGCGATGTGGTCCTTGAACTTGCCCGGCACGGGCTTGTAGAGTTGGTGCAGGATACCCAGAGCCGTGTAGCAGTCGATCACGCTGGGCACCAGAATGCGAAAGCCGTAGATGTCGGTCACCTGCGCAAAGCTCAGGTGCTTTTCGGTCATCTTCTTGTAAATCGAATAGAGGGTCTTCTCGCGCCCACTGATTCTGACTTCCATGCCACTGGCAGCAAAGGCGGATTCCACCTCCGTTTGAACTTTCTGGATCAGATCCCGGCGTCGGCGTCGTGCTCTGGCGACTGCCTTGGACAATACGGCAAAGCGCCAGGGGCGCAAATGACAAAAAGCCAGATTCTGCAGTTCCCGGTAGGCTTGATTGAGCCCGAGACGGTGCGCGATCGGGGCGTAAACCTCCAGGGTTTCGGATGCAATGCGCGCCCATTTCTCGCGCGGCACGTCCGACAGGGTGCGCATATTGTGGGTGCGGTCGGCCAGTTTGATCAGAATGACGCGCATGTCCCTGGCCATCGCCAGAAGCATCTTGCGAAACGACTCGGCCT
>CAZZLB010000788.1:0-1521 GCA_964654655.1 uncultured Rhodoferax sp.
GCTCGGAAATCATTGACATTGGTAAAAGTCGGGCCGGTCGTCACCAGGTCCCCCAGCGCAGAAAAGTAACCGTAGGCATCGTTGCGCTCAAGAAAATCCTCGATCTTCATTCCGGACGCCAGAGCCCGATGCAGCGTGGCCGGCTCAACCCGCGCACCTGCGTTGCTTTCCATTCCGTCAATGCCATCCGTATCGGCAGCCAGCCCCCATACATTGGCCTGACTCTGCAAGGCCTGCGCCAGACCTAGGCAAAACTCGCCAGCACGCCCGCCCCGGCCACGCGCAAGGCCTGCTGGCTGCGCACGCACGGTCACCGTGGTTTCGCCGCCGCTGAGGATCACGCAAGGCTTTTGAAAAGGCTCCCCCTGTTTGGCGACAAAGCGCGCCAGCGCGGCCTGAACCCTGCCCACCTCGCGTGATTCACCTTCCATCTCATCGCTCAGGACATAAGCCGATAGGCCGGCCTGGCGTGCCGCCTGTGCCGCGGCCTGCAATGACTGTGCTGGTGTGGCAATCAGATGCACCTCGGTGCGGTCAAAGGCAGGGTCGCCCGGCTTCGGTGTTTCGAGCTCGCCATTGGACAGTCCAGCGCTGACCGAAACGGGCAGCACGATGCCATAGCGCTGCAGAATCGACAGAGCATCAGCACACCGGCTGGCGTCAGGCACGGTCGGTCCGCTGGCAATGACCGAAGGGTCGTCGCCCGGCACGTCGCTGATGGCCAGCGTCACGACGCGCGCCGGAGCGCAGGCCAGTGCAAGCCGCCCACCCTTGACAGCGGACAAGTGCTTGCGCACGCAGTTCATCTCGGCAATGGTCGCACCGCAACGGAGCAGCTCCTTGTTGATGCGCTGTTTGTCCTGCAGGGTCAGTCCCTGGGCCGGCATGCTGAGCAAAGCCGAGCCGCCACCCGAGATCAGGCACAGCACCAGATCGTCTTCGGTCAACCCTTGCGTCAGCCCCATGATGCGCCGGGTCGCATCCACTCCAGCGGAGTCAGGCACGGGGTGCGAAGCCTGCAACACTTCAATGCGTTCTGCCAGACCCGGCGGGCGCGGCGGTATGTGTTCATAGCGCGTTACTACCAATCCCGACAGCGCTGCATCCGCTGGCCAGAGCGTTTCGACCGCCTGCGCCATGGCGCCGGCTGCCTTGCCGGCACCGATGACCAGCGTTCTGCCTTTGGGAGGCGCTGGCAGGAAAGCGGCGATGTTGTGCGCCGGCAAGGCACGCTTTACCGCAACCCGGAACAAGTGCTCCAGAAACTCCAGGGGCTGCTCCCTGTAGTCAGGCCATGTCATACCCATGCTCACACAGGAATCGAATTACTCGCCCAGGTAAGCAGCGCGCACCTTCGGGTCTTTCAGCATCACTTTGGCATCACCCGACATCGTCACCAGACCCGAGTCCATGACGTAGCCGCGATCCGCGATGGCCAGCGCACGGCTGGCGTTCTGCTCCACCAGCAGCACCGTCACGCCCTGCGCGTAAACGTCGCGCACGACTTCGAATATCTTGTCC
>CAZZLB010000789.1:0-1516 GCA_964654655.1 uncultured Rhodoferax sp.
ATGCCGGCAGCCTGGTGGCGGTCACGGACCATATCAACCTGCTGCCCGGCACACCCATGGTGGGGCCAAATGACGAGCGTTTTGGACCGCGCTTTTTCAGCCTGTCCAATGCCTACGACCGCGAGTTGCTTGGTCTGCTCAAGGCCAGCGCGCAAGCCAGCGGTATCCAATTGCATGAGGGCGTTTACGCGGCGTGCCCGGGCCCGAATTTTGAGACAGCAGCGGAGATCCGCATGATGTCCATCATGGGTGCAGATCTGGTGGGCATGTCGCTGGTGCCCGAAGTCATTGCCGCGCGCCATTGCGGCTTGAAAGTCGTCGCGGTTTCGGTCGTCACCAATCTTGCCGAGGGGCTTGGCACGACGGACCTGTCGCATGAGCAGACGCTGAAATACGCCGCCCTCGGCGCCAAGGACCTGATCGCCCTGCTGCGGGTTTTTCTGGCCGACCTGGCGCGGCAAGCGGTGACGGCGGCGTCTACTCGAGCCTTGGTCTGATAAGGGACGCTGGCATGCCAAGAGCTTTCGTTCTCCTGCTCGATTCCGTGGGGCTTGGTGCCACGCCGGATGCGCAGGCTTTCGGTGACGCAGGCGCCAACACGGTTGGACATGTTGCGGCCTGGGCTGCCGGCACCGGGGCGGGTCTGCAACTGCCGAACCTGGAGGCTTTGGGACTGGGCGCCGCCGCGCAGCTGGCCTGTGGGGAGTGGCCGCAAGGCTTTGATCGGCGCGCCGGTTTTGGCGCAGCCTATGGCGCGGCCAGAGAGCGTTCGACTGGCAAGGACACGCAAAGCGGTCACTGGGAAATTGCCGGACTGCCAGTCGATTTTGACTGGGGCTTGTTCCCGCGCCAGATCCCGGCCTTCCCGCAGCAACTGACCGATGCCTTGCAGGCGCGCGCCGGCGTGCCCGGTTTTCTGGGCAACTGCCACGCCTCGGGCGCCGAGATCATCAACCGTATGGGCGACGAGCATGTGGCGAGTGGCAAACCCATTCTCTACACTTCGGCTGACTCGGTGTTCCAGATTGCGGCGCACGAACAACACTTCGGGCTGGAGCGTCTGTATGCCCTGTCAGAAGCGGCATTTGAGCTGGTCAAGCCCTACCACATCGGGCGTGTCATTGCGCGGCCCTTTCTGGGCGAGAAGGGGCAGTACCGGCGCACTCCGAACCGGCACGACTACGCTGTGACGCCACCCAGAGCCACCCTGCTCGATCATGTTCGGGACGCCGGCGGCGAAGTACTGGCGCTCGGCAAAGTCGGCGACATCTTTGCCCAGCAGGGTGTTTCGCGCGTGCTCAAGGGCAAGGACAATATGAGCCTGTTTGATGCGCTTCTGCAAATCGCCACCGAGGCGCCGTCGGGCTCGCTGAGCTTTGTCAACTTTGTCGATTTCGACCAACTCTTTGGTCACTCGCGCGATGTCGCCGGCTACGCTGGCGCGCTGCGTGAGTTTGATGCGCGCCTGCCTGAATTCGTGGCAAGGCTCAGGCCCGGTGATCTGGCCGTGATCACC
>CAZZLB010000790.1:0-1504 GCA_964654655.1 uncultured Rhodoferax sp.
CCTGGCGCTGAGTTACGACGAAGAGGTGGGTTGTTTTGGTGTGCGCGAGTTGATTGCCGATATGCGCGATGCCGGCATCAAGCCGCTGGCCTGCATCATTGGCGAGCCGACCAGCATGGTGCCGGCGATTGCGCACAAGGGCGTTTACCGCTATCGCTGCTGTGTGCGCGGCAAGGAGGCGCACTCGTCGCTGACGCCCCAATCGGTCAACGCGATCGAAATGGCAGCACGTTTGATTGGCAAGGTGCGCGACATGGCCGAGGGCTTCGAGCGCGAGGAGCCGCGCTACGCGGGCTTTGATGTGCCGTTTTCGACCGCCAGCGTTGGCCAGTTTCAGGGCGGCATTGCCGACAACGTGGTGCCGCGCGATGCCTGGTTTCATTACGAGTTTCGTGATCTGCCGACGGCCGATGCCAGACAGATGCAGGAAAGCATCGTGGCCGAGGCGCGCAGCCTGGAGGTAGCGATGAAGAAAGTGGCACCCGAGGCTGGTTTCCAGTTCGAAACCATTTGCGAGATTCCGAGTTTTCTGGGCAGTGCGGATGATCCGGTCACGCGCCTGGCGCAGCAACTGTCGGGTCAGAGCAGCACCACGCAGGTGGCTTTTGGCACCGAAGCAGGCATCTTCAAGCAGTCCGGCATCCCGACCGTGGTCTGCGGCCCGGGCAGCATCGCACAGGCGCACCAGCCGGACGAATATGTCAGCCTGCCGCAGTTGGCGCAGTGCGAGCGCTTCATGCAGAGGCTGGTAGCCATCCAGGGTTTGGAAGGCGTATGGTGAGAGGCTGGGTGACCCTCCGGCTTTATCGCAGCAACTGATCAAGCACAGGGGTATGCCGTCAAAAACTGAGCTGGTGTCCAGATGGCAATGCCCTGGAAGGTTTGCAGCGTCACGAGATCCTGATCACCGCTAAGAATGGCCTGTGCCTGCCCATTGAACGCGACATCGAGAAACTTGTCGTCTTTCGGGTCGCGACAAACCTGAAACTGCCGGGTAATGTGAATCCGTCGCGCCACACCACTGAGCAGCGCCAGAAAACGTTGCCGGTCTGCGATGGAAACATACCGATCAAATCGAAGTCGCTCCAAAACCAGGGTCAACTCCTGCAGCGTGTCATCAGAAACAAGCAAGATGCCCCGCTCCATGGCGCGATCAACGGCTTGTGCTGCCATCCCCTGCGGCGTCAACAATCGACTGATCAGGAGATTGGTGTCTATGACCCAGCGCAATTGCTCAATCACGTAGCAACTCGGCCAGTTTGCCCTCGGTCATGCCCGCAGCAGCAGCCGACGCACCCACGGTATCGCAAAAACGCTGGAATTCAAGCACATTCAACCGGGTCAGCCGCTCGTATTCATTCATCGACATCACCACCGCAACATCGCGTTTTTGTTTGCGGATCAGCACGGGCTCATGCGCACAAGCCTCAAGCACCGAGGCAAAAGATTGCTTGGCCTCACTGGCAGAAACGGTTTGCATCAGAAATTTCCTGTTCAAAATAGC
>CAZZLB010000791.1:0-1500 GCA_964654655.1 uncultured Rhodoferax sp.
ATGAGGAGCACCTTCCCGCCCGCGACTGCTGGTCCGGCATAACCCAGCCCGATCGGCGTCCTCCATTTCACCGGCAGCCCCGACGCCGGGATGGCCGTGACGACACCCGTCTCGCGCCACACGCCGTCGCGCTGCGGCCCCATCCACTGCGGCCAGTCGTCGGCCGACACCGCCAAGGCCAGCCAGACTGAGATGCCTGCAAAGGCTGTTCCATTCCATATGAAATGTTTCATTTTATTCTCCTCCAGTGTTGATCGTAAGCCGCCAGCTTGAAAAGACTCGCCATCGTCAAGACGAAGCCTGCCGCCGGGCTTGAGATGCTCTCGCTCCCTCAACAATGATATGGCCGAAGAAGACGAGGAGAATCAGCGTCCCGACCGTAATGCAGCCCGACGACAGGGAGATTTCCGAAAGGCGTCTCCCCATCAACGCCTTCGCCGTCAGAGAGTTCAGCGCAAAGCTCACCGCCAGAATGGCCCCGCCCATCCACCGGAAGCACGGCTCATGAATCAGGCGGGCTGACAACACCATGTAGGGCAGCATCAGTGTGATGAAATGCGACTTGCTGCTCATGGGCGCGAGCATCAGCATGCTGATCAGCAGCACGGAGGCGTCCACGACGAAGGGCTTCTCCATCTTGCCGGACCGCATCAACAAACCGGCCATAACCGCCAAATAGCCGAGATACACTGCGCCTAGAATCGCCGAAACGTGAACCGACCAACTCGACCCCGCAGTGATGTGGGTGACCAGCGACCTCAATGACTCGTTCAGCGGATTGACAACGTCCCACTGCCGGGCCTGATATATGGTCGGGTCTTTGATAAACAGCCCGCCCACCAAGTCATGGATCCACGTGATGAAATATCCCGACGGCGCGCCCTGGGGCGTGAAGAAAAGGTCCGGTAGGAATGACAGGCCGGTGTAGAGCGCGACACACAACAGGAAGAGCTTCAGCCGGCCGCGCAAGAGCAAATAGGGAAAGAACAGCAAGGGCGTGGCCTTGAGCGCGGCGGCCAGCGCCAGACCCGATGAGGCGTAAAGGTCATTGCCAACCGTCAGGCCATACAGCCCGACCAGGACACACAGGAACACGATGGAATCAAACGACTGGTTCTCAAAAACCGCCAGCACCAGCTTGATACTCAGCAGTAGCGTCAGAACCCTGAGCCAGACCAGTTCCTTTCGCTGCAACGGCACCGACAGGCTTTGCAACGTCAGATGCTCGCACAAGCGGAAGCTGAGGCACGTGGAAACCACCAGCGCCAGATACCAGAAAAAATCTCTCACCCACGGCGCAAGGAACACGAACGGGATCATGCAGAACGCAAACACCGGTGGATAAGTGAACGTCGGCACGCCCACTTCCAAGGGAATCTCGCGCAACATGGCCTCTGCGCCAGCGGGGTAAAAGGTCAGTCCTTGGGGCCGGTGGATGAAGCGCGGATAATACAAAGCCACCACCACCGCCAGCAGCAGGAGCCATTTGTAACGACGGAA
>CAZZLB010000792.1:0-1492 GCA_964654655.1 uncultured Rhodoferax sp.
CCCGGCGCACGCCGTTTTGCGCCGGGGGGGGGCGCGCCGCTGCCTCTCTCCACGAGCCAGCCCGGCGCGAAACCCCTGCCGAAAACAACGTCGGCAGGGGCGTTCGCGCCCTACAACCCACCCGCCCCGTCCTCTCGAATAGTGGGATGCGCCCGATCACGACCTCCGGGCGCGTTCCACCTCGCGTTCCGCCCTCAGTAAACCCTGTGGCGGGAGAAGCTGTGCTTCCTGCGACTCCTTGTTTCAGCTCAGCGCCGCGCGCGTGCGGCTCACCAGTTCGTTGTCCTGCTGCCCTGAGCCGGGCAGGTTGAAAATACTGGCCGCGAGGAACCGGTCGCGCAGGCCGGGCGAGATGTTGGAGTAATCTTCGAGCGCGGCCGAGCTGAACTTGTAGTCGTGCGAGTCGTAGCCCTTCAGGAAGACCAGACGCCGGGCGACGTTCATGAAGTCCGCGGGATTCCCCTGTGCCCGCAAGTAGGCCAGCGTCTTGCGCGCGGCGCGCAAACGGTCGCGCGACACGTCCGCGAAGATTTCTTTGAGCGCACCCTCGCCGGTCTGCTTCAGGTCGGCGGGCTTCAACTCGTCAATCCGGGCTTTCCCCGGCCCGCCTGCGTCCCCGCGGAACAACGGCAGGAATGCCGCGTTTTGCAGCATCAGGAACCGCCGCGTCTCGTCATCGCTCGTCGTCTGGTAGGCGAAGTGCAGCGCGTTGGTCGAAGTCACCGCATGAAGCGCGATGAGGCCGGGCCGGCGCATCAGCAACTCGCCTGCGCCTTGGAACAGCGCGTCCCACACCGATTGCGCCGCAACGCCCCGGTTCAACAACTCCACCACCTTCTCGCTCGCCTCCTGCGCTGACCGCTCGCGCAGGGTCTCCAGCAATTCGCGCGTGGCCTCGCCGCTGGCTTTTCCCTCCCGCCACTCCGCGCGAATCTTCTTCACCAGTTCCGCGTTGCGCCGGCCGGGACGGTCCGCCGGCAGATCGCTCTGCGACGGGTTCGGGTCGCCTCGCCGATCCAACAGCCCATAGGCCAGCGACCGCAGCACAGGCTCGGCGTGTTGCCAGCCGATGGCCCGGAGCGTGCGCCAACTGTTCGCCACATAAATCGCCTTGTGCCCGATGTCGCGGAAGTCCCGCGCGCCAAGCCGGCAGAACACGTCGAAGACTTCCTGCGCGCCCGCGCTCCGCGCAAAGCCGCTCACGGCAGTGTCGGCGGCGGTATCGTCCCAACGCTCCATCGCCTCGATGAACGCCCGCTTCGCCGTGGCCTTCGGAGGCACGGCCGATTCGTCCACCACTCTCATCGTCCAGTCGCCCTCCTGCACGTCGCGCGCCTGCGAGGACTTGAAGTAGTCGAGCGCCCAGAAGATCGGCAGCCAGCGGTCGGACTCGGGAGAAGCCACGCTGGCCAGATGAGCGGAGTTGACCACCAGCACCGCATGGAACTTGAAGCCGACCGGCCACGGCTGGATGTTGCGCACGCCCGCCAAC
>CAZZLB010000793.1:0-1491 GCA_964654655.1 uncultured Rhodoferax sp.
GTTTTGAAAAACTCACTCGCCATGTGAACCGTTGTCCGGCTGATTGCCTATGGCTTGGCCCACTGCTCCAGTTCCGGCAGGGGGCGGTCGAATTCCAATCGCAGGCTCAACTGTTGCTTGGAGCCAGCGGCTGGGATAGGAAGTTTCACGCGCCATGTCCGTCCCTGGGCATCGCGCTGCACGGCGTCCTTGCCCGCCATCAACAGTCGGAGCAAGGCCCAGTTGGAAAGCTGGCTGTCGCCAACGGAAGGCGCCTGCTTGAACAAGCGCGCGTGGATCACGAGGTCCTTCTCCAGCGACACTTTGCCAAGCTCCCGGTCCTTGCCGCTCGTGGTCTCGACAACGCCAAGGGATTTTCCACCAACCTCCAACTCGATCGCGCGATAGGTGAAGGTCGTCAAAGGGTCCTGCCCGGCGTCCAAGATGACCGCGCAGTTCAGCGGCGTGCCGTCGTCCGCCAACACCGCGCGGGCCGCCGCGTCGTAACGCTGGATGCGGTCCCGCAACGCCTTGATCTCCGCGGTGTCGCGCAGCAACGGCAATTCCACCGCCTTCACGCAATCCTGCAGAAAGCTCCGCGCGCCGCGCAGTTCCTCCAGCGTCATGGCCCGGCCCGAAGCGTCCGCCACGAGCGGGAGAACGGCGATCTGCTTCAACCGCTCTTCGATGCGGCGAGCGCAGAGGGCGGGCATTTTCTCCCGCAGATCTTTCAGTTCAGGCGGTTCCGTCTCGGCGAGTCGCTTGAGCGCCGTTGGTGAGAGGTCTTTTTCCAGTTTCCCCAAGATCGTGTTCAAGTCCGCCAGCGGAGTGCTCGCGAGCGTATTCTTCGCCTCTTGAGCGTAGTCGCCGATCCATTTCTTCCGCAGCGACTCCTCGCCTCGCGTCAGGAAGTAGTCGCAGATCGCCAGAGCTTCCCGACGCCACGCGCCTTGATACTCGATGACACGCGCATCAAATTCCTTCCGCTTCGTGCGCAAGTCCGCCAGCATGGCCCATTCGCGCCCAAAGATGTCGTTGAACTTCGGCTTCTCCTGCGGATAGATGCTTACCGCGGTTTGATAGAGGTTGGCCCACCGCTGACGGTAGGCGAAGGCGGCGCGAGTCGCCGAGAGGACGGCGGCATCCAGTTCCGCCATGCCTTTGTCGGCGGCGCGGCTTTGCTGAATCTGATCCACGAGGCCGCCGGACTGCTGCGCGTCGAGTTGCATGGCCACATTTCCGAACAACGCCAGCTTGGAGCCTTGCGGCAGCGCTTTGTAGAGCGGGGCCATCGCTTCCTTGGAACTGGCCCGCCCTTCGACGAGCAAACTGTTGTAGGCGGCCCCCAGTTGGAACACGTCGCCTTGGAACAACTCCTTCTGCCGCGCCGTGGCGAGCGCCTCATCCAGCTCCTTCTTGGCCGACTCAACCACCTTCAGATCCTCATCGCGGACCTCGCGCGCGCCGGGGCGCTGTTGGAAAGCCCGGATGTCGGAGTAAAGACTCTGCTCT
>CAZZLB010000794.1:0-1489 GCA_964654655.1 uncultured Rhodoferax sp.
GGGGCAAACCAAAACGCACTTTGCCCTGTGGCGAATCAGACTTGAGCAGCCCACGCTTCACGAGCGCGCCCAGCGCGTCCGTAGCGCCCCGGTCGCTCATGCCCAGCATGGTTTTGAATTCGCCCCGCGCCATCTCTTCACCGCTCAAGAACAGGTAATGCAGACCCCGCAATGACTCCTGCCGCACGCCCGACTTCGCTACCGTTGCCTCAAATACCAGACAGGCTTCCAGGCGAGCCATGAGCGTTTCAAAGTCCAGCATGCCCGCCATAAAGTCCACCTGGTCCTGACACACTTCCAGCACGTAGATTGCCCAGGCGATCAGGGCCTGCTCGCTCAAATTGCCGCGACCATCGAGATCGCCCCGACGCAGGCTGTCGGCGCCGGCCAGCAACGCGTAGTAGCGATCGGTGCTGCGTGCGAAGCCGCGTAAGGGTGACCACAAGCCCCCGGTGTAGCCCAGTGCGCTCAACAGCGTGTGCGTATGCAGGCGCATCACACGCCCGTTGCCATCGACAAACGGGTGAACCCAGCCCAGCCGCTGGTGAGCGCAGGCCATGGCCACCAGCGCAGCTTCCCCCCGGCGCACCTTGCTGTAGTGGCTGCCCCAGCGCTCCAGAAACGCCGGCACACTGGCAAACGCCGGTGCCACATGCTGGCCCACCTGCACTTCGCGCTGACGCAGTTGCCCTGGCACGATGGCCTCGCCCTCATCGGTGAACAAATCAGCCCCAGGCAGGCGGTCAAACAGCGTCTGGTGCAGTACCTGCGCGACGTTTGCCGCATACAGCGCTGCTGCGCCGTCCGACCCCGCGTAGCGCTGCTCCAACACAGCCTCGGCCTCTATGTGTGCCACTGCCAGACGCTGCCTGGCAGCCAGCTTGGCGTCTTTGGAGAAATCTTTGCGCAGGGCCTGGTCAATCTCATGCGGACGGGTGTGCTGGCCTTCAATGCGGTTGGTGTAATACGAATTCATGTTGCGCAGCAGGCTGCGCAACTCTGGCGGCACGCGTCTGCCCGCCAACAGCGTGGCGGTGCGAGCCAGATCGTGCGCCCGGGTCAGCAAAGGCTCCATGCTCGCATCGGCAGGCATCAAGGGCTCAAACTGGTTGGGCTTTGTGTACATGCTCTTATTTTGCCAACTTATAGAGTTTTGTAAACAATTGATTTAAATAGATTTTTAACTATTTATGCCAAGTTTTTTGCCAACATATGAACGACTAGCCTTGATTGTCACGCCAGATCAGACCACTTTTTTCATTGCGCTGTTCACGCTGACCGTGCTTGCTCTATGGCCATGCTTTGATAATGAGGAATGCTGCCTGCCATCACCACCCCGCCATCCATTGTGCTTTGCACCTTGAATGCCAGGTACATCCATGCCTCACTGGGCTTGCGCTATCTGCTGGCCAATATGGGGGACTTGCGGGCGCTGACGGCGATGCGCGAATTCACGATTGCCCGCAAGCCACAAGAGGTGGTCGATCAA
>CAZZLB010000795.1:0-1486 GCA_964654655.1 uncultured Rhodoferax sp.
AACGATGGAGCAATGGTGCCTGCGCCGCGTCCGCCACATCATCGCCAAGAGCGAGCATGTGGCCGAGCAACTCGCGCCGTTGGCGCCGCTGGCAACCATCCATCGCATTCCCAACCCGATGAACCCGGTGTTCTTCCAAAACACCTCCAACGCCGTCGTGGGCGACCCGGAACGGTTGCTGTTCGGCGGCATCATCGCGCCGGTGAAAGGACTGCAACACCTCGTGGCCGCCTTGAGCCGTCTCCGGCAACAACGGCCGGGCTTGAAACTCTCCGTGGTCGGTGTCCCTGGCCGCGGCAGCGAAGGCTACTTCGAGTCGGTGCTCGCACAAGTCCGCGCGCTTCGTCTGGAAGAGGCGGTCGAGTTTCACGGCTTCCTGCGGCCGGAGGAGATGGCCCGCCGGATGACGCAAGCCGGCATCATCATCGTGCCTTCGTTGCACGAGATGTTTTGCAACATGGTCGCCGAAGCGATGGCGGTGGGCCGGCCCGTGGTGGCGAGCCGGACCGGATCGCTGCCCGAACTGGTGGACGACGGGCAGACCGGCTTGCTGGTGCCTCCCGCCGACCCGGAATCTCTCGCGTCGGCCATCGAGCGGCTGCTGGCCGACGAACCACTGCGTATCCGCATGGGACAAGCCGGTGCGGAAAAGGCGCGGCGGTTGTGGGAACCGCAACAAGTGGCGCGCCAGACCGAGGCGGTGTATCGCGCCGTCCTGGGTGCTTGAGCGACGGTGGTGGCGCCAACTCGGAACTTGTCGCGCGGGTGTTGTCGCAGTAAAAAAGCTGCCGGTTCGTTTTCATGAGACCGCATCGAGGACATCTTATTCTGCTGACCGGGCTGCTGAGCCTGGCACTGGTGTTGGGGGGCGTAGTTCTCTCCGTCCTGGTCGTGTGCGTCTTCTGCGACCCGAAGAAACCCGCCGGCGGCGAGAGCTTGTTTCAATATGCGCTGGAACTGAGCGCCGGCGGCGGCGTGCTTGGCTTCATCGCGCTGTGGAAGGCAAAGCAGGACCTCCACAAGATGCGCGTGGGCCGGATGGATCGCGCTGGTCGGCCCATCACCGACGGCGGGCGTGTCTGCGGCCTCATCGGCATCGCGGTCGCCATTGCCAACACAGCCATGACGACGATCTTGTGGATGCTGATTGACACGGCCGGCTCGGACGGCGTGGCGAGATGGTTCCGATAAGGGCGGCAACCCGGACGAAAACAGAAAAGGCGATGCGTTTTCGCACCGCCTTTTCTCTGTTCCCCAGTTTCTAATTCTTCCTAGACCGCCTTCGGCATCGGCGTCCAGGCGCTCTTGGCCGCCTGGCTCTTGAGACAGGTCTCGATGAACGCCAGACCCATCCAGCCGTCCTCGACGTTGGCATACTTCGCGCCGTCGCACTTGAAGGGCTTGCCGGCTTTCCATGCGCGCACGTCGGCTTCGAAGCAGCGGTGCAGACGCGCGAACGCATCGTGGAACGCCTCGGGGTGGCCGC
>CAZZLB010000796.1:0-1483 GCA_964654655.1 uncultured Rhodoferax sp.
ACTGAGTTGATGGCCGCCATCACGGCGGCGCTGCCGGCTGAGACAGCGACAACTGTCAGCGCCAGTGTCGATGCACAGCAGTTGCACGGGCTTTGCGCGCAGTTGGCAGCGCAGTTGACGACCGACGACTTCACCAGCTGTGACACCCTCGACGCCAGTGCGGACTTATTGCGCGCAGCATTGGGTGCGTACTTCACGCCCATAGCCGATGCGGTTCACAGCTTCAATTTTGCAACGGCACTGGACCTGCTGAGGAAGGCTGTGGCTGACCATGGCATCCGGCTTTGAGAAGCTCTGTAATGAAAACCTCCGACCCCGCTTTCACCACTGAAAACAGTTTTCAAAAGGATCCGTCGAGGCAGATCGCGGTGACACTTTTCACTACTCTGGCGACAGTTTCCGCCATTGCGGTATTCGTGGCTGTGCCTTTCTCGGTGAACAAACTGGGCACGACCACGATATTCGTACTGCTGACCGTCGCTGCACTGTGGGCCAGGGCCAGCTCACTGCGAGGAAGGCAGCGCTTGGCGATGCACGGCTTTGCCGTGGTCTCGACTCTTATCGCCCTTCCTCTCATGGCGCTGTCACCTCATTTGACTGCACCAACCCTGATCATGGCGACCATACTGCCCGCGTACGCTGCGATCTGCGGCAAGAATTACGCGCTTGGACTTGGCGCCAGCTACATCGCGGCGGCGGTCGCAGTGCTCCTTGCCCCGATGGCCGGGATCACGATCCCCAAGATTTTCCCCACGCCTCCGGTGACGGAAATTGCCACCGCGGCCGTTGCAATCGCCGGCATCATCGGGCCGCTCTCAAGAGTCTTTGACAAGATGCGGGAATCAGTGATCGCACTGGAAGCCGAAAACCAGCAACGCGAAGCCACAGAAAAAGCACTGGAGCGCTCCAATCGGGCGCTACGCACTATCAATCAATGCAACCAGTTGTTGGCGCGTGCAGGAACCGAAGATGATTTGATGCGTGAGATCTGCCGCATTGTGGTCGAAAGCGGTGGCTATCGGATGGCTTGGGTGGGCTTTGCCGAGACGGACGAGGCTCGAACAGTGCGTCCGGTAGCAAGTTTTGGCTTCGAGGAAAACTACCTTGAATTGGTAAAAATCTCCTGGGCCGATGTTGAGCAAGGACGTGGTCCCACGGGTACTGCAATCCGCGAGGCACGGCCGGTCATCCTGCATGACACTCGCAATGATCCGTCTGGAGTACCCTGGCGCGAAGAGGCACTTGCTCGTGGCTATCGGTCGGCCATGGCCTTGCCCTTGCTTGACGAGGACAAACACTGCTTTGGGGCGCTGAATCTTTACGCCGGCGAGGCAGACGCCTTTGACAGCGCCGAAATGTCGCTTCTTAGCGAGTTGGCCAGTGATCTCGCCTTTGGTATCAGGACGATGCGTGTTCAAGCGGCCCGTAACGCAGCCGAGGCCGCAGCTCGGTACAGCGAGACGCTGGCTCAGGCTATCGTCGA
>CAZZLB010000797.1:0-1469 GCA_964654655.1 uncultured Rhodoferax sp.
TTGTCACTCGCAAAGCGTTCAGTGATCGCGCTTGACTTGAGCGCCTTGAGCGACTCTTCCTGAATTCGCTTGACGATCTCAGGTGGTGTTCCGGCCGGCGCCAGGATACCGTACCACTGAGAGGTTTCGAAGTCCTTGAATCCCATTTCGGCCACGGTCGGGACATCCGGCAGATGGGAGATGCGCTGCTGCGTACCGACGGCAATGGCGCGCAGCTTGCCACTCTTGATGTGGGCCGAGAGCGCCGGCAAGCCGGCCGAAGAGGCTTGAGTGCGCCCTGCCAGCAAGTCGGTGAGCTGCGGTCCGGTGCCGCGATAGGGGATGTGCGTGATGTACATGCCCGTGACCAGCTTCAGGTATTCCATCGCGAGGTGCCCGGCACTGGCGTTTCCGGCCGAACCGTAGTTCAGCTTTCCCGGATTCTTCTTGACGTAAGCGACAAACTCCTTGAAGTTCCTGGCCGGTACATCGGCGTGCACCACAAAGACATTGGGAACCTTGGCCAGCAGCGTGACCGGGACGAAGTCCTTGTTGACGTCGTAAGGCTGGTTGGCAAGCATGTAGGGGTTGACGGCCAGCGTGCCGACATGACCCAGAATCAGTGTGTGACCGTCCGCTGCTGCCTTGGCCACATCCATCATGGCGACAACGCCCGCGCCACCCGGTTTGTTTTCAACAAAGACGTTTTGGCCGAGTTGCTTGGTCAGTTCTGCAGCCACCGAGCGTGCCACGATTTCGGAAGTACCGCCGGGCGCAAAGGGCACGACAAAACGGATCGGTTTGGAAGGCCAGGCGGCTTGCGCATGCAACGGGCAGACAGCCGAGCCCAGAGCAGCGGCGCCGGCGGCGAGCAGCAATTGGCGGCGATCAGGTGAAGTCAGGGAATTCATATTGTCATCTCCGGAAAAGGTAAACATTGTCATGCCGGACTTGATCCGGCATCCATGGATTACGACATCCATCAAGGGTACTGCATCAGAACTGGTAGCGACGCAAACCACCGTCAACCGCAATCACTGTTCCTGTGATGTAACTGGCCAGGGGTGATGCCAGAAAACACACCAGATGAGCCAGCTCTTCAGGCTCACCGTAACGACCCACCGGAATCTCATTATCGGACTGCCACTGGCGATACTCCGGCGTGTAGTTGCGCAGAATTTGCTCCGACAGTATGCGCCCGGGCGGTACGCAGTTGACCGTGACGCCGTGTTTGCCGACCATGCGGCTCAGGCCTTTGGCCCAGCTGTGAATGCCGGCCTTGGCACAAAAAGCGCCGTTCACGTGTTCGGGCTCGCTTTTTCCCGTGATGTTGATGATGCGGCCCCACTTGCGCTCCATCATCTGGTCGATCAGGGCATCGGCCACCTGGCGCGGACGGTGAAAGTTCAGCGTGATCGCTTCCTGCCAGCGCTCCTCGCTGACATGCAGATCCGTAAAACTGCGCGAACCGCCGGCGTTGTTCACCAGAA
>CAZZLB010000798.1:0-1469 GCA_964654655.1 uncultured Rhodoferax sp.
CGCATGGCCAGCACTAACCTCCACTGCTGCCGCGTCGCAGCCGAGCAGCCGCGCCGCCACCGGCTTGAGCCGTGCGCGCAACTGGTCGCAGGCGTTGTTGATGGCCGCACCGTTGATGTCGGCGCCGCTGGAAGCCGCCGTGGCGCTGGCGTTCGGAACTTTCTGTGTGTCGGTGCCCGTGACGCGCACCAGGCTGACCGGGATGCCCAGACCGTCGGCTGCCACCTGCGCCATCTTGGTGTTCAGACCCTGGCCCATTTCGGTGCCGCCGTGGTTCACGCTGACGGAGCCGTCCTGGTAAACATTGACCAGCGCGCCGCCCTGGTTGAGCATGGTGGCAGTAAACGAGATGCCGAATTTCAGCGGCACCAGCGCGAGACCGCGCTTGCGGTGCCTGCTTTGCGCGTTGAAGCGGGCGACGGCCTGACGCCTGGCGTGATAGTCGGCCTGACTTGCCACCTGGTCGATGACCTTGTCGCCAACCCAGTCCTCAATGGTCTGTCCGTATTGCGTGGTCATGGAGCCGGCGTCGCCTGAGAGCGCAGGGTCGCGGTACAGATTGACGCGGCGAATCTCCAGCGGGTCCTTGCCGAGCTTGTGCGCAATCTCCTCGATCACGGTCTCGATGCCGAACATGCCCTGCGGGCCGCCGAAGCCACGAAAAGCGGTGGCGCTCTGCATGTTCGTCTTGCAGCGGTGGCTCATCACCTTGAGGTGCGGCAGGTAGTAGCAGTTGTCGATGTGCAGCAGTGCGCGGTCGTTCACCGGGCCTGAGTAATCTGTGCTGTAGCCGCAGCGCGAGGCCATGACGACATTGATGCCCAGGATGCGGCCGTTGTCATCGAAGCCGCAGTCGTAATCAATGCGGAAATCGTGGCGCTTGCCGGTGATCATCATGTCGTCGTCGCGATTCACGCGCAGCTTGACCGGGCGCTTGAGCTTGAAGGCGGCCAGTGCTGCACTTTGCGAGAAGATGCTGGAGTTGCCCTCTTTGCCGCCAAAGCCGCCGCCCATGCGTCGGCAGATCACCTCGACGTCCTTGGCCGAGAGCTTCAGGGCAGCCGCCGCCTCGCGCTGGTTGCCGTCCGGATGCTGTGTCGAAACAAACAGGGTGAGCTGGTCGTCCTCGCGCGGCACGGCGTAGGCAATCTGGCCTTCCAGATAGAACTGTTCCTGCTGGCCGCAGCTGGTGCGTCCCTGGACGCGGTGCGGCGCGCTGGCAATTTTCTGTTCTGGTTCACCGCGCGTGATGCCTTTGGACGGCATGACAAAGCTCTGCTGCGCCAGCGCATCATCGATGCTCAGAATCGCGGGTAGTTCCCTGACGGCAACGACGGCGCCTTTGGCGGCCTTGCGCGCGCTGTGCATGCTGCGCGCGACAACCACCGCCACCGACTGACCGAGAAACTGCACTTTGCCATTGGCCAGAAAGGGATCGTCATGAACGATGGGGCCGCAGTTGTTCTCGC
>CAZZLB010000799.1:0-1466 GCA_964654655.1 uncultured Rhodoferax sp.
CCCCGTCTCCGCCCAGTGTGCCCAACCCATAGAAAGTCAATAGGGCGGACCCGCCGATGAGGATGACGACCTGCACGGCGTCGGTGTAGGCCACCGCGCGCATGCCGCCGAGCATCGTGTACAAGCCGGTAAGCACGATCACGAGCACCGAGCCGATCCAGAAACTGTCGATGACCGTGCCGCCGAGGTTGAGCTGCAGCTCGGGCAGCAAGGTGCCAAACACGACCCCGCCCGCGAAGATGCCCACCGCGATCTTGGAGACGATGAAAGTGACGATCGAGACTACCGACAGGACGTAGCGCGACTGGGTGCAGAACCGTTTCTCCAGGAACTCGGGCATCGTGAACACGAGCGAGCGCGCGTAGAAGGGCACAAACACCCAGGCCAGCACGAGCAGGCACCACGCGTGCAACTCGTAATGGGCAAGAGCCACGCCATCCTTGGCGCCGGATCCCGCAAGCCCAACGATGTGTTCGGAACCGATGTTGGACGCAAAGATCGACGCTCCGATAACCCACCAGCCAAGATTGCGGCCAGCCAGGAAGTAGTCGGCCGCAGTGTCCTTGTTCGCCCGGACCACCCACCAGGCCACTCCAAGCAGCAGGGCAAAATAGCCGGCGATCGCCAGCCAGTCAGTGCCAGTGAGGGTTGAGTGCGGCTGGCCCACGGCCAGCAACGGAACGATGAGGTTCATGGGCTACACGTAGATGGGATTGCGAGAAACAGCAGGTGCCTAAGCATCCAGTCTCCCTTCAGCGGCCATCGAAGAAAACCGTCAGTGGGTAGACCTCCTTCTGAACCTCAGCGGCACTCCGCAGAAGTACCGTGTGGGGACGGTATCCGACATCCACCAATCCCTTGTTGGCACCACCGATGGCGTCCTCGCGCTTCGAGTCGGACGGGTCGTCCTGGTACTTGAACCAATGCCATCCGACGACGCAGCGGGATTCGAGGCACGTCAGCACAAAATGCTGATAGTACCGTGCGCGGTCCTCCTGGGTTCGAACAAGAAAACCAGCGCCACCTTGGTTGGAAAGCCCGGCGACATCCTGCGCCTTGGCGTACCACTCCGTGACGAGTAGCGGCTTGGAGGACCAACGCTCCCAATTCGTGATGCTTGTCCGATCAGGACCCCACACGTCGTAGTAATTGATGGATATGACATCCTGAAACTTCCCTATTGTCTCCCAGAAATACCGGTTCTTCCCAATGTGTCCGATCAGGGCCCATAGGCGCGAACCAAGGAAAAGATGGTTCGGGTAGCGCCGCTTGACGGCATCCCTCACTGTCGCGTTGTACCTCTCGGCTGCAAATGCGATGAATCGCTGACGAAGTTCCTCGGTGATGGACGCGGGGTTCGCGTCGGTCGTGCTGGCCCGCAGGCAGGTCCAGGCGGGATCCCGGCTGGGTTTGAAAGCCGGATTCGCTTCCGCCAGCTGCACGCACCGGTCCAGGAGGTGGACCGG
>CAZZLB010000800.1:0-1462 GCA_964654655.1 uncultured Rhodoferax sp.
CAATTAATCTGAAACTCCACCAACCGATACCCCTTGCGCCCCGCTGAGTCCTCTACAGAAAGATGCAGCTTGTGCTTGCCGCTGGTGAGTTAGCCCCCTGAATGACAGGACACGGTCTATCGCTTATCGTTATGGATAGGAGTAAGACTGTGAATACGACTAGGAATATAGAGAGTATTGAAGTGGTGATGAGGGACCAGCGCCGTAGGCGATGGTCCCTCACGGAAAAATCAGCGCTGGTGCGCCGGACCTACGAGCCGGGCATGAACGTCTCGCTTGTAGCCAGGCAGGAGGGCGTTGCAGCGAGCCTGCTGTTTCTGTGGCGAAAGCTTGACCGCCAGGGTGCACTGGCAGCAGTGTCTGCTGGGGAAACGGTGGTGCCGGCCTCGGAATTGGCAGCCGCCCGTGCCGAGATTGCCAAACTCCAGCGGGTACTGGGCAAGAAGACGCTGGAGAACGAAATCCTCAAAGAGGCGGTGGAGTACGCCACCGAAAAAAAGTGGATTGCGCGCTCGCCCTTGTTGCCAAGGGACGAGCAATGAAGACCGTATGCAGTTTGCTTGGACTGGCGCGCTCACACATTCACGAGTTGAAGAACCGTTCCCCATCCTGGGTGGATGGGCGCAGACAACCTGAACCCGAACAAGACGAACAACTTGTGCTGGAGATTCGCGAACAGATTGCCGACTTGCCAAGTTACGGCTATCGGCGGGCCTGCGCCTTGGTCAACCGCCAGCGCAGCAAGACGGGTAGGCCGCGGGTCAATCACAAGCGTGTGTACCGTGTCATGGCGGCCAACATCTTGCTGTTGCCCAAAGCGCCCAAGCGGCCCTGCTCCAGCCGTCGCCACGAGGGAGTGGTGTCTGTGCCAGGCAGTGACCAGCGTTGGTGCTCGGACGGATTCGAGATCAAGTGTGACTCCGGCCAGACTGTAACCACCACCTTCACCAAGGACTGCTGTGATCGGGAGATCATGGCGTACCGTGCCTGGGAAGGCAAAGGACTGCCGGGGGAGCCGGTGCGTGAGATGCTCATCGAGGCGGTTGAGAAACGCTTTGGCGCGGTGGAGTCGATTCCGCCGGATCACAAGTTGGAATTCCTGTCTGACAACGGTGGTGCCTATATTGCGGCCGACACAAGAAAGATTGCGCGCTCGCTGGGTTTAACGCCGATCAATACACCGGTATGCAGTCCGCAGAGCAACGGGATGGCTGAGAGCTTTGTCAACACCTTCAAGCGCGACTACGTCAGCAAAATGGATCTGACAGACGCCGGGACTGTGCTGGCGCAGCTGCAAGCCGCGTTTGAACACTTCAACGAAGTGCATCCTCATTCCAGTTTGAAGATGCAATCACCCAGGGAGTTCAGGCAGAATCAAACTGTCAAACAGCGTCCGGAACCAATCAAGCAACCGGCGCTTCATTGCGACTAGACCGAGTCCTGAAATGCGGGGGCAAGATCA
>CAZZLB010000801.1:0-1457 GCA_964654655.1 uncultured Rhodoferax sp.
CGGAAGGAATAGAAATTCCAGAGTCGAGGTTAGGGCATCATCCTTTGATCGCTTCATCGCCAGCTCGAGGGCCATCGTTCGGATTCGAAAAGAGAAGAATGAAACAGCCGAAACAAAGAAGAAAAAAAGAATAATGCTGACAAAATTGAACTCGAGCAGGACAAGCAGTTTAATTGTTCCGACCAATATCGCCAGACTAAATACCGAGTAAAGAATGTTGTAGAAATTACCAATCGATGTAGTGCGTTTGCGCAGAAGCGGCGTCTTCTTTTCCAAAACCGTCCCGGTTGAGAGAAGCAGGGCTATCGAATCAGAAACTGTTTTTTCGTTGCTCTTTGGTGGAGACTTTACAAATGTCCCGGCGACTAGCATCAGCAGTGGTGGCGTCAAAATATTGATAAACAGCGTCAGATAATTTATTTCGCCAGCAAAGTAATGATCAAATGGAATTTCGACTATGAAGGCAAGTGAAATTTTGGTCAGTAAGATGAAGATGAGTGCTCGATAGGTTCCACGCCAAACTTTTTGTCTCACTTCACGAACCGCGGTTTCGTATAACTGCATCGTCTTGTTTTGGAGAGATGCAGGCTTCTCGGAAATTTTTGCTATGTCGATTTTTTCAGAAGTGATCACACCGTGCAGTAAAATGTATGGTGCAATATTGCGCTTGGCAAACTGGAAGAAATCTCGGTGCAACGGATGGTTCAGCACTTTTGCCACTTTGTTGTAGTGAGGGTCGAAGCTACGCGCAATTTTCTTGAGCTCATCGAGTGGAAGTGTTGTCCAGTCAGGATAAGTCTTTCGGAGTACCCAGTATTCCAAGGTATGATAATCCGGTTTTAGTATCAGGGAAAAGGAGACTATTTTCAGCTGCAGCAGAGCGTCATCGTCACTGATTTTCAGATCAGAAACACTTAAGTTTTGAGCCAATGACTGGCTAACAAAATTGATCGTCAATTCTTGCTGGTCTGTCGGGTGAAAGATCTCATCGATCTCACAAGCAAACCAATTTGTAATCATCTTGACCAGATCGTTCTTGCGCAAATATCCCGATCTAGCATTTTTTAAAATGGCAACATAGCGCTCAACCGCCTGGGTGATTTGAGTCATTTCCTCGGGTTTGATCAGCTCGGGATTGAGGTAGTTTGACCACGACAACTCCGCCACAAGGTCAGATGCTAAGTCTTGCGGGGTAGCGGTGATGCCGAGCAGATAGCGGCGGCGAAAGATGCGAGCGATAGCATTCTTGAAAATAAGATGTTCGTCTTGGTACTCAAGAGTGTTTCTTATTTTTTCGTAGATCAGAGCAGAGCCGACCGATTTGTCGTTCTCCTCAGAGAGACCTTTTTGTTCTTTGGTCAGTTTCTGAAAATCAGAAATATATTTTTCGATTTCCGGATTTAGATCAATTTGAGTCTTTTCTTCCATGGCAAGATGATATACCATCATGGTCATTT
>CAZZLB010000802.1:0-1454 GCA_964654655.1 uncultured Rhodoferax sp.
GGTGCTGATGGTCGGCGCGCTGACCAGCTGGTCCATTATTGGTTTGATGAAAGAGGCCATGCCGGATGCGCCGGCCTGGCTGATTCTGCTGATTGCCACGGTGATTGCCTGCATCGTTGCAGCCACCCTCAATTTTGTGATTGAGAAAGTGGCCTACCGGCCGCTGCGCAACAGCCCCAAACTCGCTCCCCTGATCACCGCCATTGGCATGTCGCTGTTGCTGCAGACGCTGGCCATGATCATCTGGAAGCCGAACTACAAACCCTATCCGAACCTGATGCCCAGCACGCCTTTTGATATTGGCGGTGCCGTCATCACGCCAACCCAGGTGCTGATCCTGGGGATGACGGCCGTGGCGCTGGCAGTGTTGATGTGGCTGGTCAATTACACGAAATTGGGGCGCGCCATGCGTGCTACGGCAGAAAATCCGCGTGTCGCGGCGCTGATGGGGGTCAAGCCCGACGGGGTGATCTCGGCCACCTTCGTGATTGGCGCCGTTCTGGCGGCGATTGCTGGTGTGATGTGGGCCGCCAATTACGGCACGGTGCAGCACAGCATGGGCTTCCTGCCCGGTCTGAAGGCCTTCACGGCTGCGGTGTTTGGCGGCATTGGCAATCTGGCCGGCGCGGTCGTTGGTGGCATTCTGCTGGGCTTGATTGAATCGCTCGGTGCGGGCTACATCGGCGCCCTGACCGGCGGCGTGCTGGGCAGTCATTACTCGGACATTTTTGCCTTCATTGTTTTGATCGGTGTATTGACGTTGCGGCCTTCGGGCCTGCTCGGCGAGCGGGTGGCGGATCGGGCGTAAGCCGCTGCTGTGCCTGACACGATAAGAAAGGATGCTTATGAAACAACAACAAAAGATCACCGTGTTCCTGCTGGTAGCAGCGGCTTTGCTCGTGCTGCCTTTGCTGCTGCAGGGCTTTGGCAACGCCTGGGTCCGGATTGCAGACATGGCTCTGCTGTACGTCCTGCTGGCTTTGGGGCTCAACATTGTGGTGGGCTACGCCGGTTTGCTCGATCTGGGTTATGTGGCCTTTTTTGCCATTGGCGCCTACATGTATGGCTTGTTGGCATCGCCCCATCTGACAGAGACGTTCGAGCTGTTCACGTCCATGTTTCCGCAGGGCATGCATACGCCGCTCTGGATTGTGGTGCCAACTGCGGCCGCGCTGGCCGGCTTTTTTGGTGTCCTGCTGGGTGCGCCTACCCTGCGCCTGCGCGGCGACTACCTGGCCATCGTGACGCTGGGCTTTGGCGAAATCATCCGCGTCTTCATGAACAACCTGGATCATCCGGTCAATATCACCAACGGACCCAAAGGCCTCGGGCAGATTGACGCCTTGAGCTTTTTTGGCCTGAATCTGGGCAAGGGTGTCACGGTGGCTGGTTTCGATGTGGCTTCGGTCTCGCTGTATTACTACCTGTTCCTGGTGCTGGTGGTGTTCAGTGTG
>CAZZLB010000803.1:0-1451 GCA_964654655.1 uncultured Rhodoferax sp.
AACGCTACCGGGTCGGGCTTGACGGCCTTGTAGAGCGTGGCAACCAGGCGTTCATGGCCAAAGAAGTCCCGGCGCAGCGGGTCAGGTGAAATGAGCGAATTGAGGGCGTCGTTCACGGCGTTAAGACGCTTCAGACTCCCGGCGTCCAGCTTCTCGATTTCGGCCAGCATGACAGTCTTGGTGGCGCAAAACCTGGTGGCGTCCGACACGGCCTTGCGTAACTCTGCCACCAGTTGGTCCTTGTTCCTGACCGGACTCTTGCCACCCTTGCCAGCGCCGTAGATTGCCAGTGCCTTCTCCAGTGAAGCAAAGACGTTGGCATAGTCCACTATCAAGCCGCTGTGCTTGCCGGGAAATACCCGGTTGGCACGGGCGATGGTCTGCATCAGCGTGTGGTTACGCATCGGCTTGTCCAAGTACACCGTCGAGCAGCTTGGCGCGTCAAAGCCGGTCAGCCACATGGCGCACACGAACACCAGTCGCAGCGGGTCTTGCGTGTCCTTGAACTTTTCATCCAGACCGGGGTTGGACTCGTTCATGCGCTTGCGGTGCGCCTCGATCTCCAGCCCCAGCTTGTGCATTTGTTGAATTTCGTTCTGGCCCGGTGACACGATCACAGCCATGTCGGTGCTGGTCAGCACATCAAGCCGCTGCTTGAGTTCGGCTACCCGCGCCTCGCGCCTGGCTTGTTCCGGTGTCATCCCGCGTTCTTGCGGCAGATAGGCAAGTTCACCCAGATCCGTTTGCACCTGTGCCGTCTCAGCCGCCCAATGCAGACGCACCTTGTCGTACACGCGAATGGCGGTGGCCTTGTCGATGGACACCACCATGGCCTTGCCGATAAAGCCCCGGCCCAGGAAATGCCGAACGATGTCCTTGGCCACGGTATCCAAGCGGTCATCGCGGGTAATCAGGTGGTACTGCCGCCCCAACTCGCGTTCCAGCTTGGCTTCCTGCTCCGGGTCCAGATCGGTGTCCTCGATCAGTTGGTAGATGTCGTCGTTCAGGTCCGGGTTGACCAGTTGCAGTTCCGGGGTGCGGTTCTCGTAGAACAGCGGCACGGTGGCACCGTCTTCAATCGACTGCTGGAAGTCATAGATCGACACATAGTCGCCAAACACTTCCTTGGTGCGCTCCTCGCCGGCAATCAACGGGGTGCCGGTAAACGCCATGAACATGGCCTTGGGCAGGGCCGAGCGCATGTTCAGTGCCAGCGTGTCGTACTGGCTGCGGTGTGCCTCGTCGGTCAGCACAATCACATCCGAGCGCTCACACAGCAGTTCCGGGGTCTGGAACTTGTGAACCAGCGTGAACACATAGCGGTGGTTGCCGCGCAGCAGTTCGCGCAGATGCGCCCCGCTGGCTGCATGGCATTCGTCACCCTCGGCGTCGCTGACGGCACCCACGGTTTTGAAGGTCTTGGCGATCTGTTCGTCCAGTTCCACCCGGTC
>CAZZLB010000804.1:0-1445 GCA_964654655.1 uncultured Rhodoferax sp.
TGCATCCACACACTTGAGAGGTGCGGGAAAGTTCTTGGACATGCCTTTGACCATATTGCGCGCAAACTGGAAGTAGGCGTCGCCCTGAGGATGCCGGCAAGGCAGATCACGAACCAGTGGCATGGGCCGTACGTCTGCCACCGAGCGCGCGTAGGCCATGGCTTCATCGAGCAGTGACTCAGCCGAGGCAGCCATCTTGTCGAACAGTTTCTGGCCTGGCAACATGGCCAGCATTTCGCTCTTGATCGGCTCACCCGAGACAATCATGTTGAGCGCCGGCTCGACACCCAGGGCACGCGGCAGGCGTTGCGTGCCGCCTGCTCCGGGCAGCAAGCCAAGCTTGACCTCGGGTAAAGCGACACTGGTGCCGGGCGCAGCAACGCGGTAATGGCAGCCCAGTGCCAGTTCGAGTCCGCCACCCATGACCACGCTGTGAATCGCCGCCACCACGGGCTTGGTCGAATTCTCGATGGCAAGGATGACACTCAGCAGGTTGGGATCCTGCATTGCCTTCGGGCTGCCAAATTCCTTGATGTCGGCACCGCCCGAGAAGGCCTTGCCGGCACCGGTGATGACGATGGCGCGGGCCGCAGTTTCGGCGTTCGCCTTGGTCAGTCCATCGGCAATTCCCTGGCGCGTTGCCAGACCAAGACCGTTGACTGGCGGGTTGTTCAGCGTAATCACGGCGATGTCACCGTGCAATTGGTATTGGGCAGTCATGCTTGCTTTCCTCAGTGGTAAAAATAGAACGGTCGTTCGCTTTTTGATTGTAAGAACTATAGCCCGCGCGGTCTGGCGGTTTTGTCACAGGTGGGACAAGATCTAAACCTCCAGCCACTCCTTGCGGATGTAGCTGTCGCCGCGCAACTCTGCGGGTGTACCGTTGAAAACAATGCTTCCATGGCCCATCACCATGCAGTGGTCCGAGATGTCCATTGCGATGGTCAGCTTTTGTTCGATCAGCAGTACGGAGATGCCGCGACGCTTGAGCTCCTTCAAGTACTGCGCCACCAGTTCAACAATCTTTGGCGCCAGCCCTTCGGTTGGCTCATCGATGATGATCAGGTCCGGGTCGCCCATCAGCGTGCGGCACAGCGTCAGCATCTGCTGCTCACCACCCGACATGACGCCGGCCAGCATGTGCTGCCGCTCCTTCAGGCGCGGAAACATCTGGTACATGTCTTCGAGCGACCAGCGCCCGGCCTTGCGCGTGCTCTTCTGCCCCAGGTAGAGATTCTGCTCGACGGTCAGCGTCGGAAAGATGTCGCGGCTCTCCGGCACATAGCCGATGCCCAGGTGCGCAATCTCGTAGGTCTTCTTGCCCAGGATTTCCTGATCGCGCCACAGCATCGACCCTTGTGCGTCCACCAGCCCCATGATCGCCTTGGCGGTGGTGGAGCGACCTGAACCGTTGCGCCCCAGCAATGCCGTGATTTCGCCGGCCT
>CAZZLB010000805.1:0-1444 GCA_964654655.1 uncultured Rhodoferax sp.
GGCGTCTTGGCCTTCTGGATCGAGGAGAACTGGTAGGCGGTGGAGGTGAAGATCAACCGCTTCAGGTGCTTCAGGTCGTAGCCGCTGGACCAATCGTTAGATGTGGGGATGTGACCCCGATGACGATGGGAAGTAGGTTGCGCGAACGCCGCTATCCCTCGGTGCGAGTGTTTGTCGTGGGCGACACCCGCCCGTTGGTTTTGCATCGCCTGATCCCCATGAGAACCAAAAGGCCCGGCCCTACCAGCAGCAATGTGGATGGCTCGGGCAGGAAGTGGATTGAGCCGGATGGAAGAACGTTGACTTGGCTGTCTTCTGGATTGCCGGTCAAAGTGTGAACCGAATTGTCGGCATAGTTTACCGAGGTAGGCCCCGTCATCTCAAATGATAGCGTATCGCCCGATGCCAACTGAGACTGATTCAGTGATATCTGTATCGCAGAAGACAAACCGTTTCCTGTGACCGAATTGGCAGTGGTGACGCTGATATGATTATTGTCGAACAGACCCCACCCCCCGGAATCGATCATGGTCGTATCAAGAATCTTGATGGTTAGTGGTTTTCCTTGCCAAACACCATTTGTGGCCGCAATTGCTCTCTGCACCGTGAATCGGTTGCTCAATGTCACATCGGTTAGGGCAAACGAGTAATCTGAGCTTCTCATCTTCTCGCTCGTCGGAGGCGGACTGTTTGTCCCTGCGGTGTCTATGAAAACGCCAACGAGGATGTCGAGGCTGCCAATGTTCAACGGGTCTGCCGTGTAATTGACCATCCAAGGCGCCGCGTTGGGATTGGCCCAATCAACCTAGCTAAGACCAGCATATCGAATGTAGAACGAAGGGTAGTTCGTGTGTGCGCTGGCTTGCCTCGTTCCTGACGCAAAGACAGCAACGGTGATGGCACCAGCGAGCAACAGGCTGGCGATTCTTGATTTGTTCAGGGCTGTTCGCATATCTGGCCGCGCGCCAGACTGCGGTCGCAAAAAGAAGGGGCGCGAACTCAACGCGCCCCCGACAGAGGCACCGCGAAGCGCCTTTGGGAAGAAGCACGCCAAGCCGCGCCCGCATGGGGCGCGTGCTCGGTCGGTTCTTCCCTGAAAATTCGCGGTTTTCTGTCGGGACCGTAGCCGATGGCTACGCAAAAATGATTTGTGTTGTTTGTGTCGTTACATGCTTTGGCTGTTTCAACCGGGCCGTTTGTAGCTCACCCCGCCCGCGCGGACAAGCTCCGTTTGTGGGGCAGTGCGTGAGGTTAGAATCAGCTTTGGTTCCTCTGACGCGGGCACGTAGTCGGGATCAGGTTCGTAGCGTAGTTCCAACGACGTCTGCGCTTCGACGAGCGCAGGCGCGCCATCAATGCCGCATCAGAAACTCCGGCGTGTTGATCAACGCCCAAGCGACATCCACCCAGGCGTCGCGGCCGCCGGCCACGCCGGTCTTGGCGT
>CAZZLB010000806.1:0-1439 GCA_964654655.1 uncultured Rhodoferax sp.
TTCATGGTGATGTTCTGGTGTGCGCCACTGACAGCAATGGGGATAGTGTTGCGCTCTCCGAGTATGACCTCTTCCAGTCCCTAGTCCACACCACAATTCCCTCCTCTCTCATAGGACTTGAGACAATTAAAGAGTGGACAGATGCAGGTAATCCCTTGACTCTCAGACTACAGAAAGAAGTAACGCAGTACGCAATACTGCAAACGAAACGATTGAATGAGGTGTATAGCTCGCTATGAATGTAGAGAAACGAATCACGCAAGGCATGGCAGACTGCATTGAACTTGCTCAAGAAAAAGGATACTCACCTAGAGAGATGCTTAGTATTGCCTTGTCTCTCGCAGCCACTATTGGCATGAACTATCTTGGGATTGATGTGCAAACAGCGCAAGACGCCGTGAAGGAGTTCGGAGATAAGCTCGGCGTGGGGTTCGACTACAAAGGACCATGCCTCAACCCCAACATACCCGAAGCTGAAGGAGTGAACTGATGAGACGTTGCCCAACATGTTTTCGCAGGTCACAAGGACTTCTCGTGTTCCTCGCGTTCGGTGCGGGGGTTATCCTGGGATTTTGGCTGTGTGTGTGGGCGACATGATCATTGTTCGATTCCCCATCGACCCTATCTGCGTACCTAACGAGACGTATGACTGTCCCGGGAATTTCCCAGACATCGTTCTTCAAGGCCATCGGCGTTCGCTCGCTGATTGGCTTGTCATTTGCCAGAAAACCCTCGCAGATCACCAACGCCTTATGGACTCCGGGCTCTCCGTGCGCCAAGCTCTGGTGTACGGCTTGCCCTTCACACCCGTGCCACATCGTAAAGACACCGAGCTTCTGTTTGCTTCTGTCCCACCCTTCACGCCCGAGCAGCTCACAGACCTAGACGTGCGAGTCAATCGCCTCATCTCCCACATGCATCTGTATTGCGACATGCCTGAAGACTTCCGCACCCCTTGGGCCAGACGCCTACTCACTCAGTGCTATGCGTGCTGGCGCAAGAAGAAGGTTTGGCGCCCTTGCCACGAGGACTGGTACCCGCACGCAAAGGTGCTCCCTCTCGATCCCGCAGAGCGTAAAGATGTGGACGCATGGCGCTATCTTCTCCCTGTTTATCTCGACGGGAATTGGATTGATGGATTCTACCCTACTGCCAGACTAGAGAAGTTCTTTGTTCAGAAGCTATCCAAGCAAGTGGACTATAGAACTTGGTCAGAAAAGATACGAGAGTTGAATCTCAATCCCGCTGAGGTTGTCTCTGTGGAAGCCATGGCCAAGGCGCTGGGTGTGCATAAATATTCGCTGTATCGGTCATGGAGTGTCGTAGGTGTGCAGGCTGGGAGTGGTAAAACTCGCACTGCTGCTGACTGGCTGAGCCTCGCAATCAATGTTGATGCGCTGATAAGCGTGCGCAAGGCGAAGCGAAACCTAAAGCGTAAG
>CAZZLB010000807.1:0-1439 GCA_964654655.1 uncultured Rhodoferax sp.
ATTCTTGTCATTGATGGGGCAATGGGTACGATGATTCAGCAATACCGGCTAGAATTGTCCCGGCTTTCCAGGACTGCACAAAGCAGCTAATTGACCGAAATTTTGATCGATCAGAAAATTTTCTCACCCTGCATTTATGGTAAAATGAGCGTCCTGCTCCTGTAGCTCAGTGGATAGAGCGTTGGCCTCCGGAGCCAAAAGCGACGGTTCGAGTCCGCCCAGGAGCACACTACTGCCGTAAGCCTTGTAAATAGAGGGGAGCCAAAGGCAACAGTTGTCAGTTTTCGAGCAAACGGATTGCAACCGTTGCGCTAGTACCCGAGGAGTACTATGAAACTGTCACAAGCATTGCAAGGCTTCTTTTTAGAAGCTAAGACGTTCTATTCACCTGCCACCCTGCCAATGATGAGATCGTATTTACGGCAGTTCGTTGAGTATTTCAACGACTGTGATGTTACTGAAATTACCCCGCTCCAAATGAAAACTTACATGCTGTACCTGCGCACTGAGTATGTGCCGAAGCGTTTCAACGGCAAAATTCACCCGCTTTCAGGCAGCGCACTGGATAACCGTTGGAAGTCTTACCGCGCGTTCTGGAAGTGGTGCGGTGAGAATTTAGGCATAAAACGGCCTGATTCAGACCTTCCACAGCCGAAATATGCACTTCCTGAGATAAGCGTGTTTACTACAGCGGAAATTCACCGAATGGTGAAAAGCGCGAAGTATTCATTGGAAATCAAGAAAACGACCTGCAAGCCGTATAAATTGAAACTCCCGCACGCTGAACGAGATACCGTTATTATCCTGGTACTGCTGGATACCGGCCTGCGTATCGGTGAGTTCTGCCGGCTGAAAGTCGGTGACGTGGATCTCGAAACTGGGGAAATTATTGTGCAGCCATTCCGGTCCAGCAAGAAAAGTAAACCCCGAACCGTGTACGTTGGCCTCGGTACGAGACGCGCTATCTGGCTGTATCAGTCAACATTCCAGCGTCCGCCTTTGCCGGATGATCCATTGATCGGCTTATCAGCTTCATCCATCCGGCACACTCTGCAACACATCGGAATAAAAGCCGGAGTGTCGGATGTCCACCCCCACCGCTTCCGGCATACGTTCGCCACCGCTTATCTGAAGAACGGCGGTGATATATTTTCTCTGCAAAGAATACTTGGCCATTCATCTTTGGAAATGGTCAATCACTATTTATCCCTGGTAAATGCCGATCTGAATAACGCACATCGTAAAGCATCCCCGGTAGACAACATGAAACTATAAAAATGATACCCGCCGCTGGAAGATCCCAGACAATATGGCGGGTATCTGCGCAGTGTTGCCACTGGCTAAGTCCGAAACCGGACCGGACGGCATGATAACCGTCATGCGTAATATATCATAATAATGCAAAATTTATCATACACAAGCAACATATATCATATTAA
>CAZZLB010000808.1:0-1433 GCA_964654655.1 uncultured Rhodoferax sp.
TTCTATAAAGCGACCATAGCTTACGGCATTAGGAAAACAAGAGCGTTCATATTTTCAGGACTCTCGCAAACAGCTGAAAGATTCGATCTGATTTGACTTTTAA
The DNA here is from genome assembly GCA_964654655.1 of uncultured Rhodoferax sp. GTDB lineage: Bacteria > Pseudomonadota > Gammaproteobacteria > Burkholderiales > Burkholderiaceae_C > Rhodoferax. The sequence goes on from CAZZLB010000808.1 coordinate 104, forward strand.
ATAAAAAAGCGCTCTCTTAGTTTGACTTCTAAAGGACAAACAAGGAGAGCGCTGTGTCTTTTATCAACACCAAAATAATTTATCCGTTACTAATAATACTGTCTATAAAAAAAAGAAGTTTTGCAGCTTTAGGCGAACAAATTGATAGAAGCGGCGATACTGTAAAAAGACGATTAATCAGTGCCGATGACAGTAAAAACATAAGTCATATGCTTGCACAATATTTATTCAAAGGATGTAAATCGTTAATTATGTCAGTCGATGATACGCTCTTAGCAAAGATACATTCGATGTTTATGGTAGGTGCAGGCAAGAATTTTGATACCAAAACTAACAGGTGTATAATGTCGTATCGATTGATCGTTGGCGCCTTAACAGATGGTAAAATCATAGCCCCAATTGATTTTGGATTTATATTTACCAAAGAATTATTATCTGAAAATGATCCGGTAAAAACAAAATTAGATTTTATCAAACAATTTTTAGCAGTTGCAAAAAAGCTATTTCCAGATGCTAAAATTAAAATAGCGGCAGATGGACTTTTTGCATCAGTTGATACGCTAAAATGGTGCCTAGACGCTAATACACCAGCCGTGATGCGCATGCATAATAATAGAGTTGTAACTTTTAAAAATAAATCATGCAAAATCAGCGAAATCACTTGCATTAAACCACGCGGCCGGCAGATAGCACGCGCAATTAAAATCATTTGGCATGACTTAGAATTATATTTAGCTGCAGAACGCAGAATTGACAAACATGGCATGGAATCAGTGGTTTACTTGGTTGCAACCTATCAAGTACGTCCAATTCAATATGTGCGTGATTATAAAAAACGATGGCCAATCGAGAAATTTTTTAGAACGTCAAAACAACACTTGGGTATTGCTGAATGTTTTTCTACACAGCTCGAGACCCAAGAAAAACACATTGCCGCAGTTTTGCTTGCATATGCAATGGTTCAATTAGAAATGAAAAAACAAAAACTAGATACTCCAGAAGCCGCAATCAGAGCTCTTAAGCACTATGATCCGCAGTCATTAACCCAGCGCTTTATGCGATTGGATCAAATCTTTGGTGGTGTGCATGCTTAATTTGCGAGAGTCCTGACATCAGGATGATCTACTAAATCTTTGGCAGCTAAATAGATCCCTTCGACGGCACCTTGGCAAGCAATTTTGCCATAATCAATTACTGCCCAGCAGAAATCCGTTACAGTTACACTGTCTTGCACTAATCCAGTGTGATTATATTCACGAGCGACATCGACAAGATTTGCAAGCGCTGTCTTTTGATAAAAAATTGGCGAGAGTGGCGATAGAGTGCCAAG
>CAZZLB010000809.1:0-1425 GCA_964654655.1 uncultured Rhodoferax sp.
CAATGCTTCGAGTGTACCGCGCCCAAACCCGTAAAAGAAGATTGATGGGAGTCAACATGAGCAACTACCCGTTCAACGAGTCACTGAAACGTGAGTACCGAGAGATGTTTGACGCTGCACTCATTCGCTCGGGGCGAGAGGATGAAGTCGCGTATTGCGTCGGGAGGATTGAAAAGTTCCGAGACAGATATGAAAAGATTTCAGCGGCTGTCGGGTGTCCCTGGTGGTTCGTGGGGCTCATCCATGGGATGGAGTCGAGCTTTCGCGACGGGTGGCTTGCGAATGGCGACTCGCTGAACGGCCCCACAGTCCATGTGCCCAAGGGCCTCGTGGTTCCAGGAAAGCAGCCACCCTACGACTTCATCGACGCGGGCGTCGTGAGCTTGAAGCATGACGGGCTCGACACGAACCGGGATTGGAGCTTGGAGAAATGCCTGTATTTACTCGAAGCATACAATGGTTTCGGGTACCGGATGTATGGTGACAACTCAGACTACCTTTGGTCCTTCACGAACTTCGAGAAAGCAGGGCGCTATACGGCTGATGGGGTGTGGGATGCGAGCGTATGGAGCGACCAAGTGGGCTGTGTGGCTATGCTCAAGGGGTTGGTGGCCAAGGGGTGGGTAGACTTCTCCACGGCTCCACGACCCGAAGTTGGGGTCGATGATCGTGTGACGTGGGCGGAGTTTTTCCGGCTTGACCAGGACGGCAGGGCGGGCGCCGGAATCGTTGCGATGGAGGGGGAGACCCCTCGGGTGCTCCTCGAAACCAACGACCTGGACAGCCTCCTTGCGTTCCGCAAACGCTTCCCCAACGCTCGCACGTTCCAGGTGGCACCCCACACCAAGCCGTGGCCCACACTGCAGCCAGACCCCAAGCCAGAGCCTGTGGAAGTGTTTGTGAAGGTGACGCGGATGGCTCCCGGAGCTCTCAACGCAGATGGGCTTGAGAACTTGAAGTTGGAACTGGTCGGCACTGCAGAGCCCGCGTGGACCGTCCAGAGCGGGCGCGTAGGGCGACAAAACTTCAGAAAAGGTGGGGTGGGAGATGGGGGCGCTGGCACGGGGTGGCCCTGCCCATCAGGAGAATACATTGTAAGAGATTTTCTTTGGTACGGGGGAAAGGACGACTGGAATGCGAGTGGGGGCGCTGGACTCGGCCCACTCTTCATCCCCTTCGACCCGAAGTTTGAAACGGGTCGCTCAGCGTTCGGCATCCATTGGGATTCCAACCACCCAAGCAATACGAGCACCACTCGCGAAAGCCCAGCAGCAGGGAGTGCAGGATGCCTCGTACATCGCAATATGTCAGAGTTAAAGAGGTTCGCCCAGGCCCTCAGAAAGTACGACCCACGAAAACTTGTGGTAGATTGGGGTCTGTGACAGGATACTGAGAGCTGACTGGACAAGGAGCATTTCAGCCCCA
>CAZZLB010000810.1:0-1420 GCA_964654655.1 uncultured Rhodoferax sp.
ACGGCAAGATCACCGAGGACGAGCTGGCCACCGCCGAGAAGGAAGTCCAGAAGCTGACCGACCAATACATCGGCGAAATCGAGCGCCACCTCGGCCTGAAGGAAAAAGACATCATGACGGTCTAGCCGCGTAGGTAGGGACGGGCGATTTGCTGCGATCTTGTGGGCCGCGAAACATTGCCGGAATTTCCGAATTTCCAAACTTCCGGCGTGACACGCGGCGATTCATCACTATATTCGTGCGCTCGTTCTTCCTGCGACCCTATCGTCTAGTCAGGCCTAGGACTCCGGGTTTTCATCCCGGCAACACGGGTTCGAATCCCGTTGGGGTCGCCAGTTTTGGTTAGCAAGGCGCGTGGCGGCCGACGTAGGACCACGGGCGGCGCGCCGAGAAGAACGGGATGCATGGCGAAGTTGTATGACGGAAACGAACATTCTCATCACCGGAAGCACAGGACTCGTCGGGATGCACGTGCTTTACGAGTTGCTGCGGGAGCGGATCGAAGGCGCTCTCGCAGGCGGCATCTATCCGGTTTTGAGAACGTCGCCGCCGCTAACCGCGCCACAGCGGATTGACCGGGTGCTCCAGAACAAGTTCCTGCCCTCGTTTCTCAACGGCTGCGCGCCGTCGGCCAAAGAATCCATCCATTCTATCGCGGCCGATCTCTGCGACCTTACAAGCCTGAAAGAGGCGATTCGCGCTTCGATTCCAGAGCGGGAGCCGCTGACGGTGATCCACAGCGCCGGGTCGGTGAATCTGGAGACGACGCAAGAAGCGCGAGACGACGTTTACGCGCACAACTACGAGGGCACGCTCAATCTCCTGCGCGCGCTGGACGGGTATGAAGTGCGGTTCATCTACATCGGCACGGTATTCTCGTCGGGCATCCAGCAGGGGCGCATCGGCGACGACTACCTGAGCCTGCCGCCGCACGCGTATCGCAACCCCTACGAGGAATCCAAGGCGAAGGTCGAGATCGAGGTGGCCCGCTACTGCGAGCAGAAGGGCATCCGGTTCCAGTTGCTCCGGCCCAGCATCATCTGCGGGCGGGTCATGGACGAGCCGCTTTACTACACGCCAAAGTTCGATGTCTTCTACGGCTGGCTGAAGTTTTTCTGGCAATTGAAGAAGGCGGACCTGCATAGCCCGCTGCGCCTCTGCGTCCACGAAGCCGCGACGATGAACGTGGTGCCGGTGGATTTCGTCGCCAAGACAATCGTGAAGGCGGTGCATCAACACGCCGGGCAGCTCAACATCGTCAACCCTGAGATCGCCAACACGGTGGCCATCACCCGGACGGCGCTGGAGCATATCGGCTACGAGAACGCGACGTTCGTGAATGAAGTGCCCAAGGACCTCAACCGCATCGAGCAGTTCTACTACAAGACGGTGGGGGCGCTGTTCGACAGCTACATCAACA
>CAZZLB010000811.1:0-1420 GCA_964654655.1 uncultured Rhodoferax sp.
AGACCCTGATCAACCGTTACCCCGAACTGCAAAGTCTGAGCTGGATTGATGAGCGACGTCGCATCAAGGCCATCGTGGATACCGGCAACCTGACGAGCAACCAGTTACGCATCGTCGGTAGTGTCTTCAATATGGGTGAGACGGAAAGTGCATTCAGCCTGGCGCGCGACCTGCAACAGCCCATTTACGCCCAACGGGCAGCCACGCCCGACGGTTCGGCCACATTACAACTGCATATTCCCTTGAGCGAGGGCGCACGGTTTTCCGGGGTGGTGCTGGCGGAGTACTCTGTCGATCGGTTGTTTCGCTATGGCGTACCGGCTGAAGTGACAGCGCACTATGCCGTTTCGATGCACGACGCCAGGGGAGGCTTGCTGGCTGGCACGACCATTCCGGCACGCAACCCGGCCACCCGCTTGCTGCCCTGGGACAGCCCGGTGAACGCCTACGAAGTGCCGGTCTCTCCGGTGGGCAATGCATTGATGATTCGCGGCGAAGCCTATCGAACTTCCCTCGGCGTCATCGGCAGTGGCCTGTTCTGGCTGGTGACTGCTCTGAGCGCCATGACGGCCTGGATGCTGATCGCCAACTGGCGCCACACCCGCAGGCGCATGCAGGCACAACAGGCGCTGGTCTCGGAAACAGTGTTCCGCCGCGCCATGGAAAACTCCATGCTCACAGGCATGCGCGCGCTTGACTTGCAGGGGCGTATCACCTACGTCAATGCAGCGTTCTGCAAAATGACCGGCTGGAGCGAATCTGATCTTGTGGGTCGCACAGCACCGTTTCCGTATTGGCCGGAGGCCGACCGCGACTCCCTGAACTCGCGGCTGGAAGAAGAACTGGCAGGCAAGATCTTGCCAAGCGGCGTGCAGTTCCGGGTGAAGCGCAAGGACGGCACGCTGTTTGACGCCCGACTCTACGTCTCGCCCCTGATCGACGCCCACGGCGTTCAGAGTGGGTGGATGACCTCCATGACAGACATCACCGAGCCGAACCGGATTCGGGATCAGTTGTCGGCTTCACATGAACGCTTCACGACGGTGCTTGAAGCGCTGGACGCATCGATCTCGGTGGCCCCGCTGGGCAGTGACGAACTGCTGTTTGCCAACAAGCTGTACCGACTCTGGTTTGGCACCCAGGCTGGAGGGCACCTGCAACTGGTGGCCGAGGCCGGCGTGCCCGCGGCGCCGCACACCGACGAAGCGCTGGACGATGTCGACGCTTTTGCCGGTCTGCCAACCAACTAACTGCCCGACAGCGAAGCCGAGAGTTCCGAAATCTACCTTGATGCCCTTGGAAAATGGCTGGAGGTTCGCACACGCTACCTCAGTTGGGTCGACGGGCGACTGGCGCAGATGGTGAGTGCGACGGACATCACGGCGCGCCGCATTGCCGAGGCACAGTCGGCAGCCCAGAC
>CAZZLB010000812.1:0-1420 GCA_964654655.1 uncultured Rhodoferax sp.
AACTTGACGCGCCCCGGGATCACGTTGCGGCTGTTCGGATGCACCTGCACCATGCCGACCGTGCCCCGCCCGTGCGGTGCGTGGCGCCAGGCCGCTGCCACAATTTCCTGCATGATGCGGGTGGAGATTTGCATGGCGTCCTTGCGCAGCCCCATCGGCGTGGGACCGGCGTGCGCTTCCATGCCGGTCACGGTGCAGTCGAACCAGCGAATGCCCAGCACGCCCTGCACCACGCCAATGGTCTTGTTGTTGTCTTCCAGCACCGGGCCCTGCTCGATGTGCGCTTCAAAATAGGTACCTATGGGGTGGTCGCCCGGCTCCTGCGGTCCGACGTAACCAATGCGCGTAAGTTCGTCCTTCACCGACTTGCCTTCGGTGTCGGTGGCAGCATACGCATGTTCCAGCGTGAAGACCTTGGCAAACACGCCCGAGCCCATCATCACCGGCACAAAGCGCGAACCTTCCTCGTTGGTCCAGAAGGCCACTTCAATCGGCGCTTCGGTCTCTATCTTGTGGTCGTTGAGCGTGCGCACCACTTCAAGTGCCGAGAGCACGCCGTAGTTGCCGTCAAACTTGCCGCCAGTGGGTTGCGTGTCGATGTGGCTGCCCGCCACGATCGGTGGCAGCGCATTGTTGCGGCCAGCGCGGCGCATGAAGCCGTTGCCGATTTTGTCGATCGTGACCTCAAGACCGGCTTCACGTCCCCAGCGTGTGACGAGGTCGCGCCCCTGGCGGTCCAGCTCAGTCAGCGTCAGACGACAAACACCGCCCTTGGGTGTGGCGCCAATTTTGGCCAGTTCCATCAAGGAGTCCCAAAGACGCTGGCCGTTGATGCGTAGCGTGCCGATGTCGATTGTGTTTGCAGTGCTCATGATGTCTTCCTAAAAGTGTTTCGTGAAGCCATAAATGGTCGCGCCAGAGAGGGCAATACCGGGGGCCCTCATGCTGTGGGGGTACACAGAAATCGGTCCCCCGGTACCACCCTATCTGGCGAGCCTGTAGTGCGCGAACCTAAAACGGACTTGTCGCCGGTTGGGTGTGTGCCGCGAGCCGATTTCTGTGTACCCACAGCATGAGGCGCGCGGCATACATCCAACCGGCAGGCCGCAGAAGAAGCAGACCTGCCAAAGCCCATATCAACGCACCACAGGCGTTGACGCCAAGGTCTCCGAACGCAACTTGGCCGCAACAAAGTTGGACCCAAACGCCGGCCGCTTGATGTAGCGCCCCACACCCCGCTCGGCGCGCAAATCGCCTTGCACATAAACCAGCTTGCCCTGACTCACCGTGTGGCTCGGCAAGCCGCGCACGCTGCGACCTTCAAACACATTGAAGTCACCCTTGCTGTGCTGCGTCCTGGCCGAAAGCGTCTTGGTGGCTTGCGGGTCCCACAGCACCAGGTCGGCGTCGGCGCCCACCG
>CAZZLB010000813.1:0-1419 GCA_964654655.1 uncultured Rhodoferax sp.
GAAAACCCTACCACTTTGTATGTCAGAGATGGTAGATTGAAACGGGAGGACAGAGGTCATGAAGAGGACGAAACACAATCCGGAGCAGATTATTCCGATGCTTCGTTGACCTGCCCTGACCTGCCCCCACTCTTCCTACCAGAGTCTATGTCACACTTTTGCTGACTTCTGCGTAGCGTAGCGGAGCAGGAGTCAGCAAAGACCTGTTTCCGTTCGTGATCGGGTACGATACTGTTTCCGGTGCCGGGGGGCGATAACCCAGGGAGCTGTGCGGGCGCACAGTATTATAGTGCTGTCGCCACTGCTCCACGATAACCTGTGCCTCCTGTAACGTATCGAAGATTTCACCATCCAGCAACTCATCCGTGAACTTACCATTGAATGATTCGTTGTAGCCGTTTTCCCAGGGACTGCCAGGGGTAATGAACTCGGTCTTCACACCGATCCGGGACAGCCACTCCCGGGTTTTCCCGGTAAACTCCTTACCGTTGTCACTACGAAGATGATCCGGAATGCCACGGGTGACAAACAACTCGGCTAACTTGTCCTGTACATCATCTGCCTTCAACTTGCGGTCCACCACGATGCCAAGGCATTCACGGCTGTATTCGTCGAGGATCGTAAGCATCTTCAAAGGACGTCCATTCGATGTCTTGTCGTGAACGAAGTCGTAACTCCAGACATGATCCGGATACTCCGGCCGGAGACGAACACAGGAACCGTTATTCAGCCACAGACGTTTTCGCTTCGGCTGCCTGCGTGGAACTTTCAGTCCCTCCCGTTTCCACAACCGCTCTACCCGCTTGTGGTTCACCATCCAACCCGTTCTGCGGATCAAAGCGGTAATCCGACGGTAGCCGTAACGACCATAATCACAAGCCAGGGCGATGATCAGACCGGTGAGCCGATCTTCATCGCTACGACGCACCGCCTGATAGCGCTGAACACTGCGATCCTGACACAGATTGCGGCACACCCGTCGTTCCGATATATACTCCAAGCCCGGAGAACCGCGTACCAACTGTGCGGTCGCACGCCGTTTCGCCGGGCTCAGTATTTTCCCTTGAGTGCCTCCTGTAGAATCAACTTGTCCAGATTCAGATCGGCAACAAGCTTTTTCAGACGCGTGTTTTCCTGTTCCAGCTCTTTGTACCGCTTCGCCTGATCCACCTTCATCCCGCCAAATTCCTTGCGCCAGTGGTAGTAGGTGTGTTCCTGAATGCCCAGTTTACGGCACACGTCGCGAACTGTTGATCCCTTGCCCAACTCCACATCAGCTTCACGAAGCATCGGAATAATCTGCTCCGGAGTGTGTTTCGTCCTCTTCATGACCTCTGTCCTCCCGTGTAATCTACCATCTCTGACATAAAAAGTGGTAGGGGTTTCGGGGGGCAGGTCAGTGAACGCCACCTGTAAACA
>CAZZLB010000814.1:0-1414 GCA_964654655.1 uncultured Rhodoferax sp.
CGAGGGAATTGGGCTGGTCGTCCCGAAACGTGATTTAGGATGTTTACATGAGCGCACGCCGGTTTTGTTACTGTCGCAGCCGTTGGGCTGGTCTGCTGTCCCATAGGTTCATAGGAATCCGGGGAAATACGCCTGTTCCGGTCGTGCCAGGTTGCGGAAGCTGCCTTTGGCTGTCCCATAGCAACCCAGCAAATCCAACAAGTCGAGTTTTGACCACAATACCGCTCGGACAATGGTGAAGAGCCGCGTGAAGCTATGCCCCCACTGGGACACATAACTCAGATAGCGCAGCAGCACATACACTAGCAAGGCGATCCACACCTGCCACCGAACGGCATTAGCGTTGTGCCCCAGGAAGTCAGCCAGTTGCAGCGTCTGTTTAATCTGCTTAAAGAACACCTCGATCTGCCAGCGACATCGGTACAGGTCGGCGACACTGCGGGGGCTCCAGTGCAGGTTGTTGGTCAGGAACACCATTTCGCGCTCCTCCCCATCGACCTCCACCAACGCCACCACCCGGCGCATCAGTTCGGGCGCTGGCTTGTTGGGATTGCTCAGCACGATGATTTCGTCCTGGAGGACTTTGTCGTCCTTGGACTGGGGCATCTTTTGGACGACCTCATAGGCCATGTTGTCTTTGGCGCGGGTGACCCAAAAGACGCCGCGCTCATCCAAATCCTTCAAATGCTCGAAGTCCACGTAACCCTTGTCAAACAGCACGATTTCGCCACTCCTGACCCCGGCGCACAGCTCCCGGGCTCGCTTGTTGTCGTGCTCGCCGGCGGTATCAATGATCACAAAGTTGGGCAGCAGACTTTGCAAGTTAAGCCGCATATGGGTTTTGGCCGCGGCTTTGCGGCGCCGGTGCTTGGCCCAGTCCATACAGTTGGCCACCAATTCCATCACGGTGGTATCCACCACATGGATGGGCACCTTGAAGCGGAACGCTGCCCCACGGCGACGTCCCGCCACAAACCCAGGAGACTTTTCTCCCAAGTGGCCCAGCACCGCCCAAAAGAGTTTCTCAGCCATCTCCGCCGGCCGCTCCCGATTGGCGTTGGAAAAGCCGTTGCGGCTCGGCGGCGTAGCCCCACGGATGCTGACCAATGGCCCCGAGTGCAGTTGGAGGGAATCACACACGTCATTGAGACTGATACTATGCGTGAGTTGAGCGTAGGCTTGGCTCACCACGTGACTCCAAGGGGAGAAGGTCCGCGACATAGGCTCGACCCCCGTCTCCCTGGCGATCGTCGCAACGGTGTGCTGCGGAATGAGATTGCAGATTTGCCGCAAGATGTTAAACGTAGAACGTGTTGGCTTGATTTGTTTTTTCATCCCTGCCTTGTGGCAGGGCTACACGGTCGAGCCAACACTTTTTTACCTCTTTTTTGCAAAAACCGTGGGATGCCTGTGT
>CAZZLB010000815.1:0-1414 GCA_964654655.1 uncultured Rhodoferax sp.
ACAGCTACACGCTCACCGTGGCGGTGGACGATGAAGACGCCGACACCAGTGCCGATTCGACGCAGTCCGTCACGGTCAACCTGACCAACGTAAACGAAGCGCCCACGCTCACGAGCGTCACCGCGCTGACCGGCGGGACGGAAGACACGGCACTGGAGATCACCTACGCCACGCTGGCGGCGGCTGCCGATGAAGCCGACGTCGATGGCAATGCGCTGAGCTTTCGCATCGAAGCCGTATCGAGCGGCGCACTCAAGAAGTGGAACGGCGGCACCAGCACCTGGGATGCGGTGGTGGCCGGCACCACGCTTTTGGCAGCGGGTGAAAAGTTGCAATGGACCCCGGCGGCTGATGCCAACGGCAGTGGCGCCAGTGCGCTGAACGCCTTCACGGTGAAGGCCTATGACGGCACGATGGCCTCGGCCACGGCGATACAGGTCAAGGTCGATGTAGCAGCGGTCAACGACGCACCCACTTTAACCAGCATAGTCACCATTCCTGGGGGAACTGAGAATACACGCAAAGCCATCACCTTTGCCGATCTGCAGACCGCTGCCAACGAAGCCGATGTAGACGGAAGTGTCAGTGCGTTTGTGGTGCAGGCCGTCAGCAGCGGCACGCTGACCATTGGCGGCACTGCCTATGACGCAACGAACAACAAGTCCATCGATGCTAGCCACGCCGCCAGTTGGACACCAGCGGCTGACGCCAACGGCGGGGCGCTGAACGCCTTTACGGTCAAGGCATCCGATGGCACAGCGCTGTCGGCCGCGCCTGTACAGGTGACCGTGGCTGTAGCAGCCAAGCCCACCCTCACCAGCGCCACCTACGACGCCACCACCCGCACCTTGGTCGTCACCGGCACCAACCTGCCCGCCAACGCAGCAGGCGCCGACATCGACGTGAGCAAGCTCACCCTCACTGGTGAAGGTGGGGACACCTTCTCGCTGGTGGGCTCGGGTGTGGAGATCACCGGCACCACCAGTTTCACCATCACGCTCAATGGTTCTGCGGACTTTGCCGCCCGCATCCTGCTCAACAAGAACGGTACCAGTTCCACCAGCGGCACCGCCTACAACCTGGCTGCTGCCACCGGCTGGGCGCCGGGTTATACCGACAGCCCGGCTGACCTGACCGGTAACCCCGTCACCGTCAGCAACCTTGCCGCACCCACCCTCACCAGCGCCACCTACGACGCAGTCAGCGGTGCGCTGCTGGTCACCGGCACCGGCTTTTTGCGCTATGTGGGCGCCAGCAACGACATCGACGTCTCCAAACTCAGCCTCAAAGGCGAGGGCAATGAGAGTCTGCAACTGAGCTCCAGCGGTGTCGAGATCAGCAGCGACACCACCTTTACCGTCGCGCTCAATGCATCCGACAAGGCCGCGGTCAACCTGTTGGTCAACAAGAACGG
>CAZZLB010000816.1:0-1412 GCA_964654655.1 uncultured Rhodoferax sp.
GCTCACGATATCAGTCATATCCTTGTATGCCATAGGACATTCGTCAAGTGTTTTGTGATTTATTGAAGTTGTAAATATACCTACCATAGAATCTTCAAATTCTTCAACTGTAAATTTTTCTTTTGCGGTCATTCTACTAAACAACCTGCCAGCACCATGTGGTGCAGAGAAGTTCCAATCTTCATTACCCTTGCCAATACAGATAAGGCTTCCATCACGCATATTAATTGGTATAAGAAGTTTTTCATCTTTTTTAGCAGAAACAGCACCTTTTCTAACAAGATTGCTATCTAATACTAATATCCAATAAAACACTGGACAAATTATATAAAACGTGATATAATATATAAGGGTGGTTAAAATGCCGAAAACTTATATATTCAATGCAGAGCAACAAGAAGAATTGCTCAAAGCAGAACGAAGAAACAAAAATAAATATGCTGATAAAAGAATAAAAGCATTATTGCTTCGCTCGCAAGGTGTAAAGCCAAAAGTCATTGCCGAAGAAACGAAATTCAATCAGAAATATATTAGCGAATTGGTCGCTAAGTATTTTAAAGGCGGAATAGCCGCAATTACAGAAAATCATTATGGCGGAAATCGGCGAAATATCAGTATTGAAGAAGAACAAGTGCTATTGAAACACTTTGAAGAGCTTGCAAAATCAGGACAAATTGTTGAAACAAGCGACATTAAGCGAGAGTACGAAGCAAAAGTCGGGCACCGAATTGGAAAAGGGCAGATTTATCGGGTTCTTAAACGTCACGGCTGGCGAAAAATCATGCCTCGAAGCAAACATCCAAAGAAAGCAAGTCCAGAGGATATAGAATCCTCAAAAAAATTAACATTGCTGTCAGAGAACGATTGGTAAATTTTACCACGGGTAAAGTTCGGTTGATGTTTCAAGACGAAGCTGGTTTTGGGAGAATAAATAAGCCCAAATATTGCTGGTGTTTTAAAGGTTTGAGACCAGATGTGCCTTGTCATCATATCCGTGAATATCGTTATGCATATGGTGCTGTAGAACCATTGACGGGAGATTCATTCTTTCTTGTTATGCCTTATTGTAACACTGATTGTATGAATGTATTTCTGAATAATTTATCAATAGAATTTCCAGAAGATTATATTATTTTAGTTTGCGACGGTGCAACATGGCATAAAGCAAATGCACTTGTAGTGCCGCCAAACATTCGTATCATTCATATTCCACCTGCTACGCCAGAGATGAATCCAATCGAGCAGATTTGGAAAGAGATCCGTATGCGAGGTTTCCGCAATGAGATTTTTAACACTCTTGAAAAGGTTATTGATAGACTTTGTGCAACTATTTGCTCGCTGTCCTCTGATACAGTAAAAAGTATTACAGGTCGTGAATGGATTTTATCTTGTTTTTAATGGGATATTAGTAT
>CAZZLB010000817.1:0-1405 GCA_964654655.1 uncultured Rhodoferax sp.
GAAACATCTTGGGATTTTTAATTGGACTTGCAATATCTCGTATAGGAATTTCTCATCTCTATGAATCACAGGGCACTGACCATTAAAAAAGATTTTTTAAAACCTCTTCTCTAAATACAGGGTTGCTAGCAGCCATTATGCGTCTGCCAGCTTTCCCGCATTTATAAGTTTTGTTCTTGCTCAATGCCCCTAATGTGATCTTTCGGATTGTCGCAAGATTGCGAGCTCCGACCTCATGCCGATATCTGAGTTTGTCCTCCCGAAAAATAACATCCAGCGACCAATGCAATCCGTTCTCCACTTGCCAATGATCTCTAACGCTTTCTCCTAGTAATTTTGCACCTACTTCGCAACTCGAAATATAGTACACAATCTCTTGGCTCGTCTTTTTTTCAGTGGCTCTTTCCCGTACAACCATCCCTATGGATTTAATCCCTGCCCATTCCATTTTATCAGGCAATTCATCTGCATCCATCGAATAATACAACCTCTTCTCAACACGACCTCGAGACTTTTCCAACGTCTCATATTGATCTGCATCCACCCCTTTGAAGTCAGATTCCTGTGCCGCTTTAAACAGTAGTTCAATATCTTCCAACAGTCCCTTGTGATTGCCTTTAACAGGAAGAAAATAGTCAGCGCCTTTTTCTTCTGCCTTTTTCGCAATCGTCTTCTGCGTATTTAGAGCGTCTGCCGTGATGATTGTTCCTTTCAGATCCAACATGTCCATCAATTCAGGAATAGCTGTAATTTCATTCGATTTGTCATCTACCTTTCTTTGCCCAAGACAAATGCCATTTTCTAGACTCCACGCATTCAGCAAATGAACGGCCCGTTTACCTGCCTGTTCATCTAGTGTACCCTTGAGAGTTTTCCCATCGAAGCTAATCACGGTTTCCTTTTTCTCTTTCAAAAGCCCCATTATTTCAATAAGGGTTTGTTCCATTTGCTCCGGAGAAACTAAAGAAAACACTCGTTCAATGGTATGGGCTGATGGAATCCCGGAGGACACATCAACGAAACGAGCAATCCAATCTTTTATTGATATCGCGAGAGTTTCTATCACTGACCAATCGTCTGCTCCGCAAAGGGAAGTAACGATCACAATAAAGACAATCGACGTCAAGGAATGTTGAAAGTTGCAAGAAGGTTTTCTTGGATCTGGAATACGATCCAAAATTCGAATCAGCCGAAGTGTCGGCTGTGGGTGAAGAAACTGTTTTGGTTTAATGTGTGCTGGCACTTGTCCCTTGGTAGCCATTATATCTCCCTGAGAATTAATAGCTAAATAGGATATCTCTAGCACCAGTAATTTAAAATTTATTTTTTAATGGTCAGTGCCCTGTACCTCATTTCCCTGTTCTGTTAATAGGACATTAGGAGGTGAGCTATGTTCGACCAAATC
>CAZZLB010000818.1:0-1404 GCA_964654655.1 uncultured Rhodoferax sp.
ACGAAGGTGAGCACCGGCGTGTTGCGCTGGCGGCAGATCTGCAGCAGGCGCCGAGTCTGCGGCTCCACGCCGTTGGCCGCGTCGATCACCATCAGCGCCGAGTCCACCGCGGTCAGCACGCGGTAGGTGTCCTCGGAGAAGTCCTGGTGGCCCGGGGTGTCCAGCAGGTTGATCACGCAGTCGCGGTACTCGTACTGCATCACCGAGCTGGCCACCGAGATGCCGCGCTGCTTCTCGATCTCCATCCAGTCGCTGGTGGCGTGGCGCGTGGCCTTGCGGGCCTTCACCGAACCGGCAATCTGGATCGCGCCCGAGAACAGCAGCAACTTTTCAGTCAAAGTGGTCTTGCCCGCGTCGGGGTGCGAGATGATGGCAAAAGTGCGGCGGCGGCGGGTTTCGTTGGCAAAAGACACAGATAAATTCCGATGCAGATCAGGCGGGAGTCAGGCCAGGGATTCTAAAGGGGCCGAGCAAATTTGAAGCCATGTTCGTATAATGCTGCATCCGAGGAGCGTTGCAGTTCACATTCGTTGAACGAGGCTCGGACTTATCAACCGCGCTCACCCACTGTTCTGTGAGGTGAGTCTTTCCCCCAGATTCGCGTGCAGGCAGTGGTCTTTCAAATTTGAATTTGGAGAAAGCCATGAGCGTCCTGAAACCCGTTGTGACTGAAGACTACAAGATTGCCGACCTGGGCCTCGCCCCTTGGGGTCGCAAGGAACTCAACATTGCCCAGACCGAAATGCCGGGTTTGATGGCGATCCGGGAGGAATTTGCCAAGTCGCAACCGCTGAAGGGCGCACGCATCACGGGCTCCTTGCACATGACGATACAGACCGGCGTGCTGGTCGAGACACTGCAGGCACTGGGTGCGCAGGTGCGCTGGGCATCGTGCAATATTTTTTCCACACAGGACCATGCGGCAGCGGCCTTGGTGGCGACCGGCACGCCGGTGTTTGCCTACAAGGGCGAGACCCTGGTTGACTACTGGGATTACACGCACCGCATCTTCGAATTCGGCCCCAAGGGTTCGAAAACCGAAGGCCCGAACATGATTCTGGATGACGGCGGTGACGCCACCTTGCTGATGCACCTGGGCGCGCGTGCCGAGAAGAACATCAAGTTGCTGGCCAAGCCCGGCAGCGAAGAGGAGATTTGCCTCTTCAATGCGATCAAGGCCAAGCTCAAGGTCGATCCGACCTGGTACAGCCGTCGCCTGAAGAACATCATCGGTGTCACCGAAGAGACGACCACCGGTGTGCACCGCCTGAATGAAATGTCGGCCAAGGGCGAACTGATGCTGCGCGCCATCAACGTCAACGCCTCGGTGCCCAAGAGCAAGTTCGACAATCTGTATGGTTGCCGTGAATCTCTCGTCGACGGCATCAAGCGTGCCACCGATGT
>CAZZLB010000819.1:0-1404 GCA_964654655.1 uncultured Rhodoferax sp.
GATCCTGCATTACCAGTATCCCGCCCGCGGCAAGCAGCCGCCGGTGAAGCTGACGTGGTATCACGGTGGCAAACAGCCGGAAATGCTGCCCTCAATCCTGCCGGAAGAAACCGACAAGAAAGGCAACAAGAAGAAGGCGCAATGGATGAGCGGCGTGCTCTTCATCGGCGCGAAGGGAATGCTACTCGCCGATTACGGACGGCACGTGCTGCTGCCGCAAAAGGAATTCGCCGGCTTCGTGCCGCCAAAGCCGTCCATCCCCGACTCCATCGGCCATCACAAGGAGTGGACCGAAGCCTGCAAGACCGGCGGCCCGACGACGTGCAACTTCGATTACTCCGGCGCGCTCGCCGAGACCGTCCTGCTCGGCAACGTCGCCTACCGTGCTGGCAAGAAGCTGGATTGGGACGCCGCCAAGCTCCGCGCCAGGAAGTGCCCCGAAACCGATCAATTCATCCAGCATCGCTACCGCAAAGGTTGGAAGATCTGACATTGCGCCAGCTTTGCACTGGATGGGTAGCCTCAAGTCATTCTTTGCAACCGGGCGCGCTCAGAACCTCCAGCTTTTTGTAAGAAGTCCAGACGGCACCCTCGTCTCCCGCCACGATGTAGCCTGTGACTCGGATCTTCATCTCCGGCCGGAGGAGCTTGGGGTCGTCGGTATTGATTTTGATGCCAAACACGCGCATTCCGTCTGGCGGCTGGCTTCCGGGGAAGGTGACGGCAAAGACCGAAGCCATGGCGTTGAGCGTCTGCTCATCGGGTCCGGAGTAATCGCGGAGCGTGACGAGGAAATGCGAGCCAATGGTGCGGTCAATGCCCAGGGTCCCGGATGCGCCGGGAATCCGTGCTTTCACCTCATGCTTCGCCACCCAGTGGACGGCCTGCACTTTTCCGGTGATATCCACGGGGCCGATGGGCCGCATCGGCGCGCTGAGAATCGGCACAGCCGCGGCAGCCAGTGCCAGGAAGTGTCCGGTTAATCGCCGCAAGTTTCCGTTCATGGTTGCTACTGATTGTAGTTCGTTGTGTCGGCGGCTTCGCTTTGATCAAGGCACTCGACAGAACGTGGTGAAGAGCTCCTTGTCGCCTCGCGCGACGAACAGGTAAATGTTCTTTCCACGGTTTTGGCGCAACACCGCGGCAATCTCCGCGAGCGACATTCCTGTGACCTCCTTCTTGTTCACCGCCTTGATCTCGTCGCCGGGTTGCATGCCCGCTTTCAGAAACACCGAATCCCGCGTCATTACCCCGACGATGACTTTTCCACCGATTCGCTCCAGGTCGCAGCCAAACTCGGGCAACGCTGTGTGATCGATTTTGCCTTCATCATGGACAATCATCCCAGGGTTGGGGCCGGGAAGGGTTCCTGCAATCCCGCCAGAGCCACTGGTCGCACTCGGG
>CAZZLB010000820.1:0-1404 GCA_964654655.1 uncultured Rhodoferax sp.
AGACCTACGAAGCGCCGATGCAGGTCAAGGCCAACAACGGCACGTTCATCATTGACGACTTCGGCCGCCAACGGCTGGAGCCGCGCGAACTTCTGAACCGCTGGATGGTGCCGCTGGAGAAACGGGTGGATTATCTGCCGCTGATGCGCGGCAAGAAGGTGGAGTTCCCGTTCGACGTGACGATCGTGTTCTCGACGAACCTCGCGCCAAAGGACCTTGTGGATGAAGCCTTCCTCCGGCGCATTCGGCACAAGATCAAGGTGGACAACCCTACGTCGCAGCAGTTCCGCGAAATTTTCGAGCGCGCCTGCCGGAGCCACAAGGTGGAATTCAGCGAAACGGGTTTCGCCCACCTCGTCGCCGAGCATTATCAAAAAGCCGGCCGCCCGTTTCGCGCGGTGCATCCACGCGACCTGATCGAGCAGATCATCGAAATCGCGCAGTATCGGAACATCACGCCAGCGATGGAACCGGGGCTGATTGACCGCGCCTGTCGTTCTTATTTCGTGACGATGGGTTGACGGCGGCCGGCTGCGGTTTGCAAAATCCGCCGCCGGGCGATTGTGCAAGATTTGCGCTGGCCATTTCGATAGAGTGGGCGCACAAACACGGAAAGCTGTGCGCCCAACGACGTGGCGACAGCGCGACATGGAGACAACCTAACAACCGGAACGACCATGAACCCACAGGACAAGAATCCCCAACGCTTCACCTTCCTCTCTTCCCGCCGTCAATTCCTCAAGACCTCCGCCACCGCCGTCGCAGGCGCTGCGTTGGCGCGGCCCGGCTACGCGGAGAGCAGCGACACGATCAAGATCGCGCTCGTCGGCTGCGGCGGGCGCGGTTCTGGCGCGGCGGCACAGGCTTTGAACACCAAGGGCACGAAGATGCTCTGCGCGATGGCCGACGTATTTGAGCACCGGCTCGACGCCAGCCTCAAGAACCTTTCCAAGAAATACGACGCGAGTTTGGATGTGCCTCAGGACCGGCGGTTCATCGGGTTCGACGCCTATAAGAAGGCGATTGACTTCGTCGGCAAGGGCGGCGTCGTGTTGTTGACGACACCGCCGGCGTTCCGGCCGCTGCACGTCGAGTATGCGGTCTCGAAAGGCGTGCATGTGTTCATGGAGAAGTCGTTCGGCGTGGACGCACCCGGCGTGCGGCGCATCATACGAGCGGGCGAGGAGGCGAAGAAGAAGAACCTGAAGATCGCCGGCGGGTTGATGAGCCGGCATTACAAGCCGCTGGAAGAAGCAGTGGAGAAGATCCACAGCGGCAGCATTGGCAATGTCATCAGCGAGTGGTCCTACCGCATGCACGGGCCGGTCGGTCTTCGTCCGCGCAAGGAAGGCGAGACGGAGATGGCCCACCAGATTTCCAACTACAGTTGCTACACGTGGCTCA
>CAZZLB010000821.1:0-1402 GCA_964654655.1 uncultured Rhodoferax sp.
GGCCAGAACGGAAAGCCGCGGTCGGCGATCACAAGCGTGTTGGTGTGGCGCACGCGGCTCAGGAGCGAGTTGATCGCTGGGTTCAGGATACCTTGCTTCAACATGGTCGTGTCCTTTCTTTTTGAAAAGCGTTGCGTCGTATAGTGGGGTAACCCGCCTGGATGGAAAGGAAAAACTGCCGCCCCGTGTGTTCTCGGGCGCGGCGGGAGGTTGACCCGACCATCACCCTTCGCTAGAGTTGCAGCAGACCGAGAACCATTGAACGCCAGACAATCAGAAAAACCGGGGCCATGTTCAGGGCATGGTTCTCATTCATGTTGATGTTGCTTCTTCATCAAAGAAAGCTGGGCTATGTATGACGCGATCCTCATAGTCCCTCCCAACAGGGCGTTCACGCGCTACAGGCCGCCCGTGACCTACCTGCACCTTGGCGGGTATCTGACCCACTTCAATCATAAGGTGCTGGTGGTGGACGAGCAGGAGTTCCACGATCTGTATTACCCCGACAAAATCGCGCTCGCCGACAAGATCGCCCGCAAAGTGTCAGGACTAAAAAGCAAGATCATCGGGATGTCCTGTTACAGTCACGAGTATCCCGTTATCAAACATCTGGCCCGGCAGTTGAAAGCGGGCAATCCGGATAGCGTCATCGTGGTGGGAGGCCTGCATCCGACGCTTTATCCGCAGGCGTTTTTTTACGACGGCGCTCCATTTGACATTGTGGTCCTCGGCGAAGGCGAGATTCCGTTGAAGGGAATCATTGATCATCTGGACGGCAAGCGGGAGCTTTCTTCCATCCAAGGCATCGCCCACAGGCGGAACGGGCAGATCCATTTCAACGACAAGTCCGTTATTTCCCCCAGCGTGGATGACTTCACCTTCCCGGACTACAGCCTGGTTGACATGCGGTTTTATACGACGCCCAACGCCTACGCTTTCCGTGGCATTTACCTGTCTTCGTTCTATTTCTTCATCGGGCGCGGGTGTCCGTCCAACTGCTCGTTTTGCGTCAACAAGAACATCAAGAACTACATGGGGTCCAAGCCGCGAAACCGTTCTGCAGAGAAAGTCGTGGACGATATTCTGAGGATCAGGAAGGACTACAAGATTGATGGGTTTTACATTCTGGACGACGCCTTCACCATCAACCGCGAATACGTCCATGAGTTCTGCGATGAGTTGATCAAGCGCAAGGTCGGTCTGCTCTGGGCCGCGCAGTCCCGCATCAACGCGATCAACCACGACTACCTGAAACACATGCGCGAGGCGGGATGCATCCAGCTAGACTTCGGTGTCGAGTCCGGCTCGCAACGGATGCTGTCTCTCATGCGCAAAGGCATCAAGGTTCAGTGGGTGGAGGAGGTGTTCGACAATTGCCACGCGCTGGGCATCCGGCCTCTGG
>CAZZLB010000822.1:0-1402 GCA_964654655.1 uncultured Rhodoferax sp.
TAGCGCCTTTGCCAGTCCGCCGCAATCCGGTGCGCAATTTGCGAAAGCACATGGCCGCGGTAATCAATTATGGTAGCAAGTCGCGCTTAGCAGTTAGGCTCAATAACATAGTTCCAGTCGCCATGAAACGTGTTGCGTTTTAGGTTCACTCGTTTCATCTCCTCATCAGAGACCCTCCTGCCGGTTGGATACTTCCGGCGATCCAAGCGACACCTCACTTTCAATCCTTTCGCCGTAGTCGTTTTGGCAATTAGGTTGACGATGGTTTCGTAATCCCGCAACGGCTCACCCCGCCAGTTGGAGGAAATGAACGAAAAGAGCCGATGCTCGATCTTGTTCCATTTGCTGGTGCCCGGCGGAAAGTGGCAGATGGAAAGCGTCAGTCCGGTTTCATCCGCAAACCCTTGCAGTTTGAGTTTCCAGAGTCGCAATCGCGAACCATTGCTGCCCCCGCCGTCAGCGGTGATCAGAAGCGTATCGGCCTCGGGATAGAGGTGTCGGCCTTCAAAGCGCCACCAACCGCGAATCGACGCCACCGCAAACGCCCCGGTGTCATGGTCGGTGCCCACGTTCACAAAGCCTTCGTTCCGCCCGAGATCATAGATGCCATAGGGAAAGGCCCGGGCTACTTCGGGACCCGGGAAGTCGTGCCCCTTGACCTTTCGGGGTTGTTTGGCCGCAAGCCATTGCTGGCCGGCATTCGCGTAGTTGCCCACCAGTTCCTTCTTCTTGGTGTCCACCGAAATGACTGGCCTGCCTACCGCCAGAGCCCGCTTCACGCAGGCGCTGATATGTCGAAACTGGGCATCCCGGTCGGGGTGATCCTCGCCCTCCTCCAACTTCCGATTGCTTTGCAGGCTGTAGTTCTGATCGTGGAGGAGTTGCCCAACTCTTACATAGCTGATCGGATGATGTTGCCGCGTGAGTTCGGCGGCGAGCGTCCGGGTGCTTTTGCAGATCCATCGCAAGGGAGATTCAGGATCGCCACGGGTGCCGCCGTCAATCAAGTCATCCAGCGCTGCCGCCAGCGTGGGATCCGATACAGTGAGGTTTTTGCGTCCCGCACCCGGGCGACGAATGCGCCCTGCCACAGGGGAGTCTCCCGCTTGGATTTCACCTATACCCTTGGCAATGGCTTTCCGAGACAAACCACAAGCACGGTGGACCAAGGACACTCCACCATAGCCCAATCCGATAGCTTCGTTGGCGGCCATTATGCGCCGGGTCCGCTCATCGAGAAGTGGCCAAACGGGCTTGAACTTTTGCGCCAGCACCGCAATGGAACTCATGGAAAGTGATCATACCCGGTCTCTTCCACGGATGCTACCATTATATATTACCGCCGCCCATGGCTGGCCAACTGCGGCACGTTGACCCAAGGCAAAATCAGAAATCGACTGTT
>CAZZLB010000823.1:0-1401 GCA_964654655.1 uncultured Rhodoferax sp.
ATAAAATTGTAGGCACAGGAAAAAGCCTCGGCACTTTCGATTGGTTTTTCAAAGAAGGCTTACGCGAGCTTCTCGACGAAATCTCTCCAATCGACGATTTTACCGGCGATCTCTATTCGCTAACATTCGGCGATTATTATCTCGACAAACCACGCCTGGACGAAAAGACCGCTCGTGCCAAAAACTTGACATACAAGGCACCGCTTCGCGTCAAAGTCTCGCTTCTGAACAAGCAGACCAAGGAGATCAAGGAAGGTGAGGTCTTCATGGGCGACTTTCCTTTGATGACCGACAAAGGCACCTTCATCATCAATGGTGTTGAGCGCTGTGTCGTATCTCAGATCGTTCGCTCTTACGGTGTTCTCTTTACTGCTGAAAAAATTGGTGGTGACAATTTCTTTGGTGCAAAAGTTATCCCAAATCGTGGCGCCTGGCTCGAACTAGAGAGCAATTCAAAGGGCGTCATTTCTATTAAAGTAGACCGCAAACGAAGAATCCCTATCACAACCTTCCTTCGTGCACTTGGATACTCGACCGACGAAGAGATTAAGGCGCTTTTCTCTGATGTTGATGACAACGAGGAGATCCAGCACATTGAAGCGACCTTGGACAAGGATCCTTCTAGTAACTACGAAGAGGGCTTGGTCGAAACCTACAAGAGAATCAGACCGGGCGATTTGGCAACTCCAGAATCAGCCAAAACCTTCATCGAAACTATTTTGTTCAATCCAAAGAGATATGATATCGGTCGAGTCGGTCGCTACAAATTGAACCAGCGACTTAATCTCGATATTCCAAATACTGTCGAAAACCGAGTTTTCCGACGCGAAGACCTTGTCGAGATTATTCGTGAGATTATCAGACTCAACAATACTCCTGACGCGAAGCCTGATGACACCGATGCGCTCAAGAATCGTCGAATCAAATCGGTCGGTGAATCAATCCAGGGTCGTGTCCGCGTCGGCCTCCTACGCGTCGAGCGAATTGTTAGAGACCGCATGAGTGTTCTCGAGCCTACCGACATTACCCCACAAGCACTTGTAAATTCTCGACCGATCGTTGCTGCATTGCAGGAGTTTTTCTCTTCGTCTCAGCTTTCACAATTCATGAACCAGACCAATCCACTTTCAGAGCTTGAGCACAAACGAACGCTCTCAGCAACTGGTCCTGGCGGTCTTTCGCGTGAGCGTGCCGGATTTGAAGTTCGTGATGTGCACGAATCACACTACGGTCGTATCTGTCCTATTGAGTCGCCAGAGGGTCCAAACATCGGTCTCGTTTCTTACATGGCTACATACGCCAGAGTCAATGACTACGGTTTTATGGAAACTCCATACCGAAAAGTTATTTCAGAAAATGGCAAAATGAAGGTAACTGACGAGATTATTTATCTTGATGCTG
>CAZZLB010000824.1:0-1400 GCA_964654655.1 uncultured Rhodoferax sp.
GTGACAGCTTTGGAGTCGCCAAGGAGCGCACAGCCTAGCACGCCTTGCTCGGCTTGGGGAGAATGAGGGGGCAGCTTTTCGGGGGTAGTCATTCGCTTAGTATAGCCATCTCTGCTAGTTCTGCAAGGAATTAAAAGAGCCTTTGCTGCTCAGGCTTTAGGCAATGCGGCGAGAACCATACGCGCTCTCTATGCCGGTTAAGCTGGCCTTGTGTTTCTCCGGCTGCGGTTGAGCTATATCCGCCTGCCGCCTTCCATTCTAAGCACTCCCAGCTTTCGGGCATTTCGTGCTGGCCATCATAGCCGCACAGGGCGATGCGAAAGTTTGGGTTGCTTCCGTTTTCAAGCGCCCACTCCCTGACGGCAGAAGCTATGCCGTCGCACTTATTGCCACCGCTCGAATAGTCAACCTCGCCCTCGCCGTAAGGAGGGTCCAGAACAACGCCAGTCAGGCCATGCCGAAAGCTGACGCTGGGGGTTAGGACGCGGCTCCAATCGCCGCAAGCAACGCGGACATAACGGAGCCGGTCGGCTATTTGGCCAAAGTATCGGGATAGGTGTTCGCGGTGGCCCTGACCGGCGTTGCCCAAGTGCGGGAGTTGCCGGTTCACGCCCTGACCGGCGTCGCCCAAGTGCGGGAGTTGCCGGTTCACGCCCTGACCGGCGTCGCGCAAAACCCACTTGCCATCTACCACGGCCCACGGTCCCTCTCCGCTGCACCAGCCGGAGCCAATCCAAGCGCAAGCGCCCCAGACCCACCAGCCTGCCACCATTGCGTCAAATGCTTTCGGGTCTGCCGCCATGCCTTCAATGCGCTTTCGGCCTTCGGTCACAAGCCAATAATGCCGCGCCTCAAGGTCCATCTCATTCACCGGCCAGTCAGACCACTTAGCCGCTTCGTCAGGGGCGAACTGAACAGAGCGCCAGAAGTTGCACAGGAAGCCGTCGAGGTCGTTCACTGTCTCCGTGCCTGCTGGTGTTGGGCGGTTGAGCAGGACGGCGAGTGAGCCAGCAAAGGGTTCAACGTAGTTCGGGCAATCCCCCAGCCGCTGCCAGATTGCAGGAGCGACACGGGCCTTGCCGCCGAAGTAGGGGAAGGGGGGCTTCATAGCTTGTTCTCGTTCTTCTCCATCCACTCATACAACTCATCCAACTCCTCCGCCGTCAAGTCGAACGGCTCGCCCTTGCATATCACGCCGTCCACCAGGAACAGTGTAGGCTCGCGCAAACAACACCTAGAGTGCCGCCCGTCAGGTCTGGCAGGCTCGCCGCCTTCCTTGGAATACTCGACAAGCAGTTCAAGCTCGTCATCCCCGCGCTCTAGGTAGTAGGTGGTGGTCATAGTCTGGCAATGTAGGGGAACAGCACGCCTAGCAGCACACCAGCCGCAAGGGCTAGGCA
>CAZZLB010000825.1:0-1396 GCA_964654655.1 uncultured Rhodoferax sp.
AGATCGGGTAATTCTTTTCGGGCGTTTCGAACACGTCTTCGTGCGCGCCGAATTCACCCACCATCAGGTTGTTCAGGCCGAAGATGCCATCGTGCGGTGCCTTGGCGGCCAGATACTGCAGACGATCGAAAACGCTGTCCTCCGTGCCGGGCGACCAGGTCTCCCATGACGACAAGCTGTAGAGATCGCAGCGGGTCTGTGGCACCACGGTGTCCACCACCAACGGATAGGTTTTCTTGTACGGTCTGCCGGAAACGAGCGCTTTTCCCGGGGGCACGAAATTCACCTCCATCGCATTGAGCACCTGAACTCCATTGCTGCCGCACTCGCGGCGTGCCTGCTCGACGGCGGCTTGGCGGGTGTTGAGCCAATCGCGCATGCCGCGATAGGCGACATCCCAAGTATCCGGACTGGCGCCTTTCAGCGCCTGTTTGATGGCATTGTCGCTCTCCCAATTCTGAAGAATGAAGGTCTTCCCGGTGCCGCGATAGCGGGTCAACAGATGCCGGGCCAGTCGGTAGACATCATCCTGCACTCGTTCCCGGTCCGCGGGCGACAGCCCATTCTTCCAGAAATTACCCGCGGGGATGAATTCATACACCTCCAAGACATAGGTGTGGAACGGCATGCCGAAGACGGCTTCGAAGTAGGGAGACTGAGCCAACTCCGCGAGGCTCGCGATATTGGCGGGCCATTGGCTGTTCCAGGCATAGCTTCGTCGGTAACCGGAACTGAACCACAACTTGATTATCTTCGCGCCGAGCGTGTTCACGGCTTCCGCGCCTTCGATCAGGAAGGGTTTCTTGGTGAAGGCATACTGGCCGCGCGTGTGGGTCACGCCGAGGATGTCGGAAATCTTTCGCCCCTGCAGCAAAGCCCGCGTCTCGGCCACCGCCTCGGCCACGGTGATCTTCTTCGTCGGTTGCCGGCCCGCCGCGTCTTGAGCGGCGAGCGTTTCACTGGCTGAACTGAGACCTGCAGCCAAGGTGCCGCCGAGGATCATTCGTCTGACATTGAGCAGGCAGCCTTTGCCGGCGGCGGCTTTGATCACCCACCGGAGAGATAGTGATATGCTTCTCATCGGTGATGGATTCGCCGTTGCTTGCCGTTCATTTCGATCCCTGAAAAACCACGTCGGCCAAAATCGCCGTGTCAGAGGTGACTGGCAGGTGTGAACAGAATCCGATGCCGACGTAGAATGGTTCTGCCAGATGGAGGTCTGCCGTGGTGCCGACCTGGTGCAGGGGTTCGCCATTCAGGCTGACGAAAAGTGCGAAGGTATCGCCGCGCTTCTCAATGCCCAGGCGGATGGGCGGAGCGCCCGCGGGACGGTCATCGGCCTTGAGGCGGCAGGCCTCCTTGATCTTGGCGTTCTTCTCGGGACGCTGCGCCAGGT
>CAZZLB010000826.1:0-1396 GCA_964654655.1 uncultured Rhodoferax sp.
AACAAGGGACTCATTAGCGATTTCGGATTGGTTGGCGAATATGCTCGATGCGTTCCGTCCGTTGGGGGACGAGGTTCTGGCGGGGGACAAGACGTCACCAAATATGTTGGCCATGTTCACCATAGTCGCGACGACCAACACCGCGAACAATATGCTTCACCAAGCTCCATCGCTTGTCTCGAAAATCGATAAGCTGTATGTCGAATTACGCTGCTATTATGATTCGCTTTGGCAACTGTGCTTACTGATCCATGCCAAGAGCGACTCTGATGTGGAGACGATTCAGAACCTTTACGCGTTTGTGGACATGCGAATCCGATCGACATACGAGTCGCTGTTCAAACAGAACCCCAATATCAAGAATCTCTTAGCTGAGGTGGTCTCCGATCAATACGGCCAAGTGCTGCGTGAATGCACCCCCCTTTATATTCATGAAATGATGCGGAAAGGCGGAGATCCACTGAGTTACTTTCCGGTCGCTTTTACTAAGCGATTGCTTCGGCATAATCTGGATGAACGGGAGTCTCAAGCGATTGTCGGAGTTATCACAAGAGAAACTGCCAATTCTGTTGGATTAAAGTTCCTTACGCAGTTTGATCTTGCTCATTGTGATATTCCATCGTTGCCGGATTCTTGGCTAAAGCGTCCGTGAGGAATATGAACAGCAAATTCGCACTTCTCACCTTTTTCGTAACTGTCTTGATGGCAATTCCTGCAGCAATTAACAATTCGCTTCAATTGCGCGAACGATGGAGGAGGTGGCGACGAGGAAAAACAGGAGATGCTATGGAGCAAACTGCGAATATCGAAACATCCCCGGTCAGATATATTTCATGGAAGAAAATAGTCGGGATTCATATGCTGGCTTTTAGTGGCATCTCAGCGGCAACAGTTTTCTCCTACGAGATGATGACCAAATTCCCGCAGCTTGGATTTAGAGGTGTGACGGAGCCCGCTCCGCCTTGGCAAGCTTGTTTGCTCCTAATGCCATGTGTCGGCATGGCGGTTAGCTGGATCTTCTTAAGTATGATTGATACATTTCATGCGCTTAATCCGAATGATTTTCGGAAGCCGTATACGAAGGAGAAACGTTTCATTCTTTCGCTCATCGTTTTCCTACTCGGCATACC
Source organism: uncultured Rhodoferax sp. (assembly GCA_964654655.1). Classification (GTDB taxonomy): domain Bacteria; phylum Pseudomonadota; class Gammaproteobacteria; order Burkholderiales; family Burkholderiaceae_C; genus Rhodoferax. The sequence goes on from CAZZLB010000826.1 coordinate 1,131, forward strand.
GATACCGTGGGTGATCTTTTTCTTCTTTTCATAAATCGCAATTCCAGATGGCCTACAGGCGGGATTGTTAGCGTTACTACTTCCGTTCCCGCCGCGTGGCCTTTAGCTTTTGGCCCTCGGAAACGAAGGGATTGCGGAGTGCGGAATGGAGGAGGCTCGACGGAGTCTCGCCCCGCCTTTTGAGCGCTGTCGCCAAGCTTCCCAGCGCCTGCGCCAAACCCTTCGGCGATCCCGCCAAGCCTCCCAGCGCTGTCGCCCGGCCATCC
>CAZZLB010000827.1:0-1396 GCA_964654655.1 uncultured Rhodoferax sp.
GAAGGTCAGCGCGCGGGATTTGATTTCGTTCCAGGACAGGGGCATGGGTTCGGCTACCTTTGGATTGCATGGGCCACCGCACTGGTGGCAATGATCAAATCCGTGACGAGGCGTTCGTCAACATCAAGCAGCCCTTCGTATTCACCCAGGTTGCGAGTGTTGTGGCACTTGTCCAGCACGCGCCACACCTCGGGCCCTAGCACCAGAGTGTGCGGCAGCACCTGGAACACGATGTACCGGTTGCTCGCGCGATAACCCATGCGCCGCAGGGCCGCCAGACACAGTGCGTGCGCAGCGTTGTAGGCCAGGTCGAATCGGCTTTCCAGCGCCAGCGCCGTGTTTTGCGCATCCTGCAGCCGCGCAATGCCGGTGCGCAGCAGGCCAGCCACTTCGCCGGCGTCTGGCGCTTCGGGTTTTAGCGGCTTGCCAGGCCCGCACAGGTTATCAAGTGCCGGGTGCATGAAGGTCTTCCTCGTTTCCGATTAACCATATCTTGGGTTGCTGCAATACCCGTGAAATAAACGCACTGTCTTGTTCAATGCGCTTGGCCCAGTCGGCAGGGGTATACAGCGTGGGATTGACCTTGCGTGAGAGCGACACCGCAGCGATTTCCAAGGCGCCAAACACTTCTCCATAGCCCAGCTTCGGGCTCACAATCATCACGTCCACATCACTGTGGGCGCTGTCTTCCTGTCGTGCGACGGAGCCGTAGATAAAGGCGATATCGATTTGTGCGGCCAGCGGTACAAGGGCTGTTCGTATCACGTCGGCCAATCCCATGGTCTTGAGTACCAGTCCACGCAACTCTGAAAACACCGGAGCCTTGGCATTGGCTTGATAGTGTTTTTGATTGCCCTGCTTGCTCACCAGCAGCAAGCCCGACCCCGACAATGCGAGCAGTTCGCGCTGTACGGCACCTGTACCTGATTGGGCAAGCGCAATCACTTCATTGGCGTAGAAGCTGCGGTCTGGCGTGCCGAACAGTACCGCCAGAACGCGCTGGCGCACCTTGGGGAACAGGGCGTTAGCGAGCGACGCGGATGTCGGCAAATTTGATTCAATACCCATATTGGGGTTGATAATACCCGAATTGGGTATAACTGCCAAATCGTCGTTTCACCTTATCCGGGCGTGCGCAGATTGCTGGCAGTCTTTGGTTTGATTCCGGGCACGACCAGGCCGAACGCATCAGCCAGCTTCTGGGCCTGCCCAGCGGATTTGTCTAAAGCCTTCTGCAAAACTTTTGGACTGGGCATCAAACGGTTTTGCTGAGCTTTTGCAGTTGGCACCATGTGGTGGTCTCCGTGATTGTTAGTTGGCTTACTTCCCCCACCCATCCCGTAACCCCACCGCCAGATTGAACACCGGCTTGCCCGGTGTGTGGTCGATGCGATCC
>CAZZLB010000828.1:0-1395 GCA_964654655.1 uncultured Rhodoferax sp.
TGCGGCCAGATCCGCGGCACCGGGAAATCCCCAATAGGCCCGCAGCGAACTGCTCGCCGACCATTGCTCGGTGAAATCATGGGTCACCGTTAGTTTGGTCACGTTGTCGGCCCAACTGGCCATGCTGTCACCGTAGCCATAGGGCATTGCCGAGATGCTTTGGCCGGGTGTCGCCTTGCGGGCGTCCAACAAGCGGGTGAAAGCATGGGAAAGCGTCACATGTGTTTGCTGGTTCGTCCAACTGATCTCCGGCTCCACGCCGAGGATCAGGAATTCCCCCGCCGTGTTGGAACTGGCCACCGTGGCCGCTTGCACAATACCTATGGCGCTATACGCCTCTACATATGTGCCGATGCCAAACCGCCAGTGCTCGTCATGCTGCCGTTCGTAACGCAGTTCGAGGCTGGCCAGTTTCTCCGACTCTGCGATCACGCCCGTCGTGGTGTAAACCCTCCGCAACTCGGCGTCGCCGCTACGCCGCACGGCATCTGCGGCAATGAACTTGAAAGTGTCTTCCCTTGTCGGCGTGAACACCACCGCCACGCGGGGCGAGAACAGGTATTCGGAATACGTGTGCTTGTCCATCCGGGCGCTCAGGAAAGTGGTCCACTGGTCGCTGAGGGTCCATTGATGCTCCGCCATGACGGAGATGGTGTCCGTGGCCCAGTCGTCCGTGGGCGGCGGGTTGTTGTTAGCGGTTGCCCCATGAAACATATCGTGGGCATACTCAATCCCCAGCGCCACCGCGTGCTGGTCGTTCGGCTTCCAGTTGCCAATCACCCGCCCGTGAATCTCATTCTCGCTGCGCTCCAGCATCGGCGGGTTGCGGTCGTAGATGTTCAGGTTGTTGTCGTAGCTCAACTGGGCATCGAGGTTGAACGTCTCCGAGAGATCCTGCTTGCAGGTCGCGACGAGGGTGTATTGGCGGTCATACGAGGTGAACCCCAGCCTGTCGTCGAGCGGCATGGCGGTTGTTTGCAGCGTGGAGCGTTGAGGTCGCAACTTCATGCCGCCCTCCGTGAAGCGCCCCCAAATCTCAAACGGCCCGTTGACATAACTGACATGCGCTTTCTGCATCAAGTGGCCGTAGGCCTCTGCGCCAAGATTACTGAGCGAATACGGCACCGGCTGGCCGGCCACAATGCCGCGTGCGGGAATGGACCGGCCAACCACATAGTCCGAATCCGCGCCGTTCCGATCCGCCACACCGTAATAAATGAACAGACCGGAATCCTTGTCGAACTGATACCCGTAGCGCACCTCCCCCGTGGTCATCTCATCCAAGAAACCCTGGCGGAGAGTGACATCGGCTCCTTTGAACGTCAGGCCGTTGTAGGTTTCCAGATTGATCACGCCCGCCAACGCCCCCGCGCCATACGTCGCCGAACCCGGACC
>CAZZLB010000829.1:0-1393 GCA_964654655.1 uncultured Rhodoferax sp.
CACGACCCCTGTGTCGGGATTCGCGCCACGCCCATCGCCGAGGCCATGCTGGCGCTGGTGGTGATGGAGCATGCGCTGCGCCAGCGTGCCCAGTGTGGCGACGTGAAGTTGAGCCTGCGGCCGATCAAGGCCTCGGTGTAGCAGCCTCAGAGTTTGGCATCCACTGCGTCCAGCCATTTCTGCCACGGGCTGAATCCCGTTACCATCGCGCTGGCCAGCAGCACCAGTGCGCCGCCAAGATAGATCCCGCTGCTGAGTTGTTCACCCAAAAACAAGTGCCCCCAGGTGACGCCGAAGATCGGAATCAGAAAGGTTGGACTCATCGCTGCCACTGGTGAAACGTGCACCAGGATGCGGATGTGCAGCCAATAGGCCAGGCCCGAGGTCACCACACCCATCATGGCGACTGCCGCCAGCGCGCCCGGCGTGAACTGCGCCTGTGGCCAACTCCAGACCGCACCGGGCAGCAGCATCAACAAGGAAAGCCCGTGGATGCCGGCAGCGATTTCCAGAGGTTGCATGCGTCCAATCGCGCGTTTCATCAACGACGTTGAAACACCGTAGCAGGCAGACGCAGCGATGCAGGCCAGTGCTGCCAGAATCACATCGAGAGACAGCTTGACCGGCCCCAGGCCGACGATCAGCGCGACGCCGACAAAGCCGAAGACGCATCCCAGCAGCTTGAGCAGCGTCAATGTGTCTTCCTTCAGCCAGGCCGCAGCAAAGATGCCGAACAGCACGGCCGTGGTGTTGAGCAGGGCGCTGTAGCCGGCCGGCAAATAGAGGGCGGCCCGGGCAAACAACAGGAACGGAAGTGCTACAGAAAGGGCACCAAGCAGCGCCAGCTCGCGCCAGTGTTTGAACGGCCAACGGTGGCGCATCGCGCGCATCAAAACAGCCAGCGTGAGCGTGGCCACACCAATGCGCAGGGCTGCCAGCACATTGGGCCCGAGCAGCGGGCTCGCAATGCGGATCAGCATGAAGGAGGCGCCCCACAGGGCAGACAGCGCAAACAGTTGCGCAAGGTATTTGGTTTTCACGGGTGCCGCATTGTCCGCCAGAGAGACCCGCAGGCTTGTCCGGAACAGGACAGCGCCGATAATCCGACCATGACCCTGAAAACTCCCGAATTGCTGGCGCCAGCGGGCTCGCTGAAGATGCTGCAGACCGCGTTCGCCTTCGGTGCGACGGCGGTGTATGCCGGCCAGCCTCGCTACTCGCTGCGCGTGCGCAACAACGACTTCGGCGCGACCGAGCTGTTGCAGCAGGGGATTGATCTGGCGCATCAGCTGGGTCACAAGTTCTATCTGGTGTCCAACATCTATCCGCACGACAACAAGGTGAAGAACTACGTGCAGAACATGGCACCGGTGATTGCCTTGAAGCCCGACGC
>CAZZLB010000830.1:0-1389 GCA_964654655.1 uncultured Rhodoferax sp.
ATCCCACCAGCGTCACCAGTTGCACCGAGTCGTCCATCAGCAGTTCGAGCGCCATGCGTTGCTCGCGGCTGCGCGGCTTGACGTGCCAGGCGGCTTCGCTCTTGGCGCTGAGCTGGGTGAACATCCCTTCAGTCCCGGTGGAGCGGCACAGCGCGGTGTGCCGCTCCTCGCCCTCGGCGACCAGCAGGACGAACTCGTTCGGCATCAGGTTCAGGTTCGGAATGCTCACGGTGTGGTTGGCGTACAGGTCGTCGATCACCTCGGGCTTGACTTGCACTTCCTGGAAGCCGGTGAAGAGTTCGTCGAAATTGACCTTCTGCTTCTCGAAGTCCTCGACTTCGATGCCGAGCGCGTCAGCCTTGAGTCGGGCGTTGATGTCCTTCGACACGAAGATGACGCGATCGCCCTGCTTGTGGATGCCGTAGGCGACCTGGATGATGCGGTTGTCGGGAATATTCTCCTCGAGGAGGCTCTCGCGGGACAGGGGATTGCCCACGGCGATCTTCAGCGTGCCGCCGTTGTCCATGGGGACCCCTTGGCCGAGTCGGCCGTGGGTGCGCAGCAGGTCGAGGCGTCGGATGACGCCGCGGGCGTTACGGCCGAGTTCGTTGTTTTCCCGCTTGAACTTGTCCAGTTCCTCGATCACGGCCATGGGCAGGATGACCGTGTTGTCGGCGAAGGACTCGATGGAGGAGGCGTCGTGCAGCAGGACGTTGGTGTCGAGAACGAATATCTTTTTCATGGCTACGAGTACGGCTTCTTCCGGCGGCTGCGGCGCGAATCGTCCGTTCGCGGTTGCCGAGGTTGCCGTCACGCGGCATAGGCCCCGTGGGGCCTTGCGCGCCCCGACCTGTCCGGAACACGGCAGTACGATGACACAAAACCGGCTTCCCGGCCAGTCTGTTTGCGGAGGGACGGGGTGCGGGGTACTTCCGTGGTGCAGCGAGGCAACACGCACCGATTGAGCGCGCAGCGATTCGCATTATGGACGGGACCGCCTTACGGCGGCACTACGAACGCCGTATTTCCTCGCACAACCTGTTTGTAGTGCGCCCGTCAGGGCGTCTCTTTACAGGCCAAGCGTCCATAATGCGAATCGCTGTCGCCTGATTGCCGTCCCTTGACTTTGCCGTCTCCCGCCTCTATCGTTCTCGGGTCTTCTGTCGAGGTCTGCGGCTTTAGCCTCGGTTGATCCGATCCCGGGCGGTTAGCTCAATTGGTCAGAGCGCCAGCTTTACACGCTGGATGTTGGGGGTTCGAGTCCCTCACCGCCCACCATCCCGACCACGCCGCCTGCGGCGGGTGTCGGGATGTCCCGCCGTAGTTCCCGACTCCGCCAGGAGGTCGGGACGGAGGCGGACTGACGGGATTCGCTGCGAGACTACGGCT
>CAZZLB010000831.1:0-1385 GCA_964654655.1 uncultured Rhodoferax sp.
TGGCGAAGCCTGGAAACCGTAGTGTTCATAAAACTGTTTGGCTCGGTCATGCAGGGCATGAACCAGCAAGGCCCGGACGCCCGCATGTTGCGACACCAGTGCGCAACGGTTGACAGCATCTTGCAATAGCGATGCACCCAGCTTGATGCCTTGAGCGCGCTGGTCAACCGCGAGCCTGGCCAGCACCATCACTGGCACGGGGTCTGGCATATTGCGGCGTACCGCCGAGGTAGCCATCTGATGCGATACAGCGCCCGTCGCCAGGGCGTAGTAGCCCACAACGGCCTGCTGCGCATCAACCACCACAAATGTGCGGCTGGCACCACTGAGCTGGTTGGCGTAAGCACGGCGCATCAGCCAGTCGTCAAGCTCGCGCTCCGAGCAGGCAAACCCGTCGCACCGATGCGTCGGCAGCAGTGGCTGTGGTGCCTGGTAGCGCGCACTCACGCCACTTGCCAGACCGGCTTGACGGCCATCAGTCGCTTCAACCCCGCATTGGGGGTGACGGGCGCGTCGAGCATCTGGACAAAGTTTTGAAACCTGGCCTCGTCCAGACTGAAAAACACCTGATCGAGCAAAACACTGCGGGCTTTGTCACAGGCGGCCTCCAGCATGAAGTCGGATCGGTTTTTGCCCAGCAACTGAGCGGCGTGGTCAATCAGATCACGCTGCACCGGCCTGGCGCGCAGATTGATGGCGGCATCACGCATGAACTTTCCTTGGAAGTGGGGGGAATGGATGCGGGATGGTAGGCGGATGTGTAGCTGTTGTCAATACGTTCTGACTTCCCGTGTCGATGGATGACCTGAAACGAGGGGGCTGGTGACTGCACCATTGCGCCGAGTACGGCAAGATGCTGGTGCGGGGTGGGCAGCTCAAGTTCCCGGAGCTGGAGCGCTTTTAGCCAGCCGCGAATCTGGCTTCATTTCAAACACAAGACAGGTCGTGGTGGCGTGGGCGTAGAGCGTACCGTCCGGACCTACGAGGCGCCCTTCGGCGGTGGCGAGTTGCCGCCCGCAATGAATAACCTTGCCCTCAGCACGGACCCGAGTCACCTTGGGGCCGATGGCGCGCACCAAATTCACGCCCAGTTCGGCTGTGGTGTAAGCGCGACCTACGGGCATCATGGTGTGCACAGCGCATCCCAGCGCTGAGTCCAGCAGCGTGGCATACCAGCCACCGTGAATGGTACCCATCGGGTTCAGATGCGCGGGACCGGGCGTGCCCTGGAACACGGCCCGACCTTCACTGACTTCGATGATCATGAAGTCCAGGGTACTGGCTATGGCAGCGTGCGGAATATCGCCGTGCAACATGGCTTGCATCATTTGCAGGCCGGTGAGGCCGGCAATCTGGTCGAGCCGGGCAACGCCGGGGCCAGGGCC
>CAZZLB010000832.1:0-1380 GCA_964654655.1 uncultured Rhodoferax sp.
CTCGGATCGGACGTAGACCCCGCCACGGTCTATGAGCACATCGGCCGTCGTCACCGATAGCAGGGCGCCGATCCGGGCCCCGGAAAACCAATCCGTCAAGAGGATGGATTGCAACCACAGCCCGGCTTGAATCCCGCCGATCATCCCCTGTTCGGCCTTGGCGGCGTCCAGCAGCCGGCGGAACTCGTAGAAGGTGAAGGCCAGCGGGGCGTGCCGATCCTCCCGGAGCTTCTTCCAGGCCGGCAGAGCGGGCAGCAGGCCGGCTTCCTTGGCATCCCGTAGAATCGCCAGCAGGTGACGGATCACCTTGTTTGCCGTGGCGGCCGTGGCCCTCGACAGGACCAGCGAGGCCACGCGGGATAGTGCCAAGGGATCCACGGCTTCCACGTTCAGGCCGGGATTCGATTCCCCCCACCGGAGCAGTGCCGAACGGTATTCGGCAAGAGTGGACGGCCGGGCGTCCAGCAGCCGGACGGGCCGAAAGCGATCTCGGAAGTAATCCGCAAGCAACATAAGCGCATCCCTGATGTAGCCAAGGAATAAACCTTAGCTTGCGTAGGGGGACGGCTTCCGTGCGGAAAATCTGACCCATGAGGCCGGACGGGCTACCGGACCTATGGCCCTCTCAGGGTTGCCCCGAGGCATCGCAAAGAAGGGCCGGTGACTGTTACACCGGCAAGTTTATGGTAAACCTAAAATGCTGTCAAGCCCAGCCGAGAAGAATTTTAGACGGCAGCGGTTTCGGGAGCGGGCAGGAGAAGGGCGATCGGTGGGATGTTGAGGGCCTTCGCGACGGTTTCGATCGTGTCAACGCTCACGTTTACGTTGCCCGAAAGCATCTCAGTTACGCGGGATGGAGCGAAATTGCAGGCCCTGGCAAGTTCGATCTTGAGTATCTTCCGATCCTCAATCTGTCGCTTTAGATTTTCGGAGAATGTCTTGCGGAGGGTCACGTCGTCCATGCCCCAAGTTTATAGTAAACCGTGAAGGAAAGCAAGTTCGGGGCGGTGTGGGGTGTAACAGTCACCGGCTCACGCCAGAGACACCCATACCGCCCCGAGTACCCCCTAGGGGAGTCGAACCCCTGTCGTCGGACTGAGAATCCGAGAGCGCATGAAAATGCCCCGGCGAACACTTGGGACACCGGGGCCTGAGTGGGTTCTACTTTACGTTTTCCAGCTGGCGTACGTGTTCCTCGACACGTGCCAGCCTTTCGGCCTGGATGCAGACGTGCGGTAGCAGTTTCGCCATCGATTCCAGGCGGTCGAAAATCTGACCGAGCTTCGCATCCACGGCAGTATGCCGCCTATCGGACTGGCTCACGCGTTCGGAGAATCGCCCGAGGGCGTAACTGATACCCAGAAGCCACGTCAGGGCTCC
>CAZZLB010000833.1:0-1379 GCA_964654655.1 uncultured Rhodoferax sp.
CGCCCATGGCCAGTTGGTTGGCCTGTTTGGCGTTCTCGGCGTTTTGCTTCACGGTTGAGGTCAACGCCTCCATCGTCGTTGCGGTCGTCGCCAGCCTGGACACCTGCTCCGTGGTACGCTGGGCCAGATCGGCATTGCCAGTGGCGATCTCCTCCGTTCCCGTCGAAATCGCGTTGGTTCCATCGCGCACTGACGTGACGATTCTTGACAGACTCTGGTCCATATGCTTTAGCGCGAGCAGCAATCGCCCGGTCTCGTCCGCGCCGACAGACTTTATATGATTGCTCAGATCGCCGTTGGCCACGTTTTCCGCGATCTTGACTGCCTCGTTCAACGGACGGGTGATACTGCGCGTAATCAATAGCCCGACTGCAACCAGGAGACATGCGAGTAACAGTGCAAACAGGGAGAAATTGACCGTACGACTCCAGAACATGGCGTCGACGGACTCTATATAAACGCCAGAACCGATGACCCAGCCCCAGGGTGCAAAGCCCTTGACATACGACACCTTCTGCACCGGTCTGTCGCTGCCGGGCTTGGGCCACATATAGTAGACAAAGCCCGCTCCTTTGGCCTTCACCGTGTTGACGAATTCGACGAACAGGTGCTTGCCAGTCGGATCCTTGTTGCCCGACAGATCTGAACCATCCAATTCGGGCTTGAACGGATGCATCATCATGCGCGGCTGCATGTCATTGATCCAGAAATATTCCTCTCCGCTATAGCGCAGTACCTTGATTTCCGCCATGGCCTGGGTCTTGGCCTCGGCCTCGCTCATATCGCCACGGGCCACACGTTTCTGGTAATAAGCCAAGGTGCCGTAAGCGGTCTCGACCGCCTGGCGCACGCTGCTTTGCTTTTCATCGAGTATCAGCGATCGCTCCGAAACCATGAATGCGACGGTCAGGAGCACAATGCCCAGGATCGCGCCAGCGACAAACAGTTCAAGTTTTCTTGCTATCGTCAGTGCCATTTTGATGTCCGCCATAAACCAAAAAAGAGGCCGCCCGTGCGTTGGCACTGCGGCGGCCTATTGAGGACGGGTTCCCATGAAATTGGCATGGAACCGCGTGGTGAGTTGGCTGCCCCGCCAGTGCAAGGCAGCTCAATCAGGGCTTAAAACTCTTCCCACTGCTCCTCGCTGCTGCCGCCAGCCGGAGCTGCCTTGGCCGTATGCGCGGCCGGTTGAGCTTTTGTTGGTTTCGCAGTTAACCTCGGTGCCGCATGGGCCACCGGGCGGGCTGCACCGCGCTGCGGTGTGGACAGTGCCGGGCGATCGGCCTTCTTGGCCGCTGGCTGGCTGCGAACCGCTGCGGTGGTGGCACCGCCAATATTGAAGATAGCCACTGCCGCCTGCAGGTTCTGCGCCTGCTCTT
>CAZZLB010000834.1:0-1377 GCA_964654655.1 uncultured Rhodoferax sp.
TTCTGGTGATCCGCCGTCAGCACCTCAATCGGGCGGCCCAGCACCTTGCCGCCGAAGTCCTGCGCGGCCCACTTGATCATTTCACCACCGGCCGGGCCGTCAATGTCGGCATAAAGGCTGGACATGTCGGTGATAAAGCCGATGCGGACCGGTCCGGTGCCCTGGGCAAAGGCGCAAGCGCCAAAACCAAGGGTGATGGCGGCGACGAGGGTATTGAGTTTCATGGTGTCTCCTGTTGAGTTAAGGGTCGAAAAACGGTGTGAAAAATTGGCATCAGGTCTGCTCAGACGCCCAGGTATTCCTGCAGCATGTCCGTATTCTGGTTCAGTTCGGCCTGGGCAAACTGCTTCACGATGGCGCCATGCTCCATGACATAAAAGCGGTCAGCCAGCGGCGCTGCAAAGCGGAAGTTCTGCTCCACCAGCACAATCGTGTAGCCCTTGGCCTTGAGCGCCAGAATCATTTCGGCGAGCTTTTGCACGATCACAGGCGCCAACCCTTCCGAGATCTCGTCGAGCAACAACAGGCGCGCGCCGGTGCGCAGTATGCGTGCCACCGCCAGCATCTGCTGCTCGCCACCCGACAGGCGCGTGCCCGGGCTGCTGGAACGCTCTTTGAGGTTCGGGAACATGTCGTAAATCTCGTCCACGCTCATGCCACCGGCGGCGATGGTGGGTGGCAGCATCAGGTTTTCGGCAGCGGTCAGGCTGGCGAAGATGCCGCGCTCTTCGGGGCAGTAGCCAACGCCCAGGTGCGCTATCTTGTGCGAGGCCAGATGGATTGCTTCGACGTTCCTGATCTTGATCGAACCCTTGCGCTTGCCGGTCAGGCCGACGATGGCGCGCAGCGTGGTGGTGCGCCCGGCGCCGTTGCGTCCCAGCAGTGTGACCACCTCGCCTTCATGCACCGTCAGGTTGACGCCGTGCAGGATGTGCGACTCGCCATACCAGGCCTGCAGGTCCTCGATTTTCAGCAGCTCCGTCGACATCAGTGCGCACCCTGCAAGGCTGTATCAACCGTGCCCATGTAGGCTTCAATCACCAGTGGGTTGCTGGCGACTTCGGCATACGGGCCATCGGCAATGATGGCGCCGCGCTGCAGCACCGTGATGCGGTCCGCAATCTTGGCCACCACGTTCATATTGTGTTCGACCATCAGGATGGTGCGTCCACTGGACACCTTCTTGATCAGTTGCGTGACCCGGTCCACGTCTTCGTGGCCCATACCCTGCGTCGGCTCATCGAGCAGCATCAGCTCGGGCTCCAGCGCCAGCGTGGTTGCCAGCTCCAGCGCGCGCTTTCGGCCATAGGGCAGATTGACCGTCAGTTCCTCGGCAAAATCCTGCAGGTCCACTGCGGCCAGCAACTCGTGGGCGCG
>CAZZLB010000835.1:0-1374 GCA_964654655.1 uncultured Rhodoferax sp.
GCTGGGGCCGAAGGCACCCGCGACATGTGCGCCGCCGTACCCCGGCTGGACCGGGCCGGCGGACGTGAACCCCGGGGCGCTTCGCTGAGAAGTGAGCGCCCCACAACCGCCAATCCCTAATAAGGTGAGGCAAAGGACCGACACCTGTCGTGCATTGCACGGCAGGTGGTCATCCCGAAGTGCTCAATTTATTTGAACCCTTCGGAGATTATTAGCACAAATTAAACGGAGAAAAAATGAGAATTTTTTCTGAAATCAAAAAAAGGGCAAAGGTCTTGATGGGCCTAGTTCTCGGTGTGGCGATTGTCGCACAGGTTTGTGGTGCAACACAAGTAGTAAAGGCTGCTTCGGGTCCACAATTTAATTTCTTGGAACAAGACCAGGAGTTCTTGCGAGGTCTAAACAGAACCACAAATCAGGCTAGCTGGTCTGACCCAGTGTCGGGTACGGCTGGTGACACCTTTGCCGGTATCGTCTATTACCACAACGGTTATGTCGACACTACGGCTACAAATGTGCGCGTCAAGGTAAACATCCCTGCCACAAGCACAAACAAGACTGCTGTCATCACCGCTTCTGTCTCAGCTGACAATGCTGCGACCATCACAGACACTGTATTTAACGGTGTTGTGAAGGGTCGAAGTGGTTTGACTATCAACTTAAGTGAAGATGCAAATCTTTCGCTCGTCCCTGGTTCAGTCGAATGGTTTCCAAACCATTTGTACGAATCTGATCCGAAGGCAGCTTTGCCAAACGGTCAGACCGGTGACACATTGGCTTCGTCAGGCGTAAACATCGGCAACATTAATGGTTGTTGGCAATATGCCGGATATGTCACTTTCTTGGTCAAGACCGAGAAATCTGCACAGCCTGCGATGTCTATCGACAAACAAGTGCGAAACGTAACTCTTGGCGAAACTTCGTTTTCTGACAAGAATTACGCCAAGCCGGGCGACACACTGGAGTACCAGATTATAGCCAAAAACAGTGGTCTTGGCTCAGCTTCAAATCTATATTTGACTGACGCCATTGCTACCGGAACAAGCTACATCTCTGGCTCGACCATAGTTGATTCAGTTGCGACTGCTGACGGGATTGCCGGTGACGGTATCTCTCTTGGTAGTATGTCTGCTGGTCAAAGTAAGGTTGTAAAGTTTCGTGTCAAAGTTGGTCAAAATGTTGTAAATGGGGCAAGTCTCACAAACACAGCTTCGCTCTATATCAACAAACAGGTTTTGACCGACACCGCTACCACCATTGTAAAATTTGGTGTTAGCACGCCGACACCTGGCACAAGCTTACCGGTAACCGGTGGCGACAGCACGATCCTGACCATTCTTGGTATGATCACAGCTGGTCTATACCGAACCTATA
>CAZZLB010000836.1:0-1373 GCA_964654655.1 uncultured Rhodoferax sp.
GGGAGTGCCCTGCGCCAGCACGCTGCCATCGCTGATGATGTAGGCGTGGTCGCAAATACCCAGCGTTTCCCGCACGTTGTGGTCGGTGATCAGGACCCCGATCCCGCGCTGCTTGAGGAAACTGATGATGCGCTGAATTTCGATCACCGCAATCGGATCAATGCCGGCGAAGGGCTCGTCGAGCAATATGAAGCGCGGCTGTGTCGCCAGCGCGCGTGCGATCTCGACGCGCCGGCGCTCACCGCCCGACAAGGCCAGCGCTGGCGTCTGACGCAGGTGCTCAACTCGCAGGTCTTGCAACAAGCCCGTCAGGCGTTTCTCGATCTCGGCCTTGACCAAGGGCTTGCCTGTCTCGCCGCGTTGCAGCTCCAGCACGGCGCGCACATTCTCTTCCACATTGAGTTTGCGAAAGATGGAAGCTTCCTGCGGCAGGTAGCTCAGCCCCAGGCGCGCGCGGCGGTGGATTGGCATGTGGGCGATCGAGTGACCGTCGATCGTGATGTCGCCAGCACTGGCCTGGACCAGGCCGACAATCATGTAAAAGGACGTCGTCTTGCCAGCGCCATTGGGGCCTAACAAGCCAACCACTTCGCCCTTGCACACAGTCAGTGAAACGTCCTTGACCGCCTTGCGACTGCCGTAGAACTTCTGCAGGTGGCTGACTTCCAGGCGACTTTCACAATGGCTGCCATCAGCGCGCAATGGCGCCTCGCTGCCGGGGTCGCTGGGCGTCACTTCTTCTCCCCGCCCAGCGTGACGCTTTGGCGAAGCGCAGGTGCGACAGACACAGCGGCCGCCGGCGCGCTGGCAGCCGGCGCCTGCGGTTTGGGTATCAGCATGGCGCGTATCCGCCCGCCCGGTGCCGGGCTGGACCCGGTCTTGGGCTGGGCGCCGTCGATACTGAACATGTCGGTCGTGTTGTTGTAGACAATGACGTCGCCGGTAAATTCGTCAGCCAGTGTGGCACCACGGTAGCGTCGCAGCTGGGCCTTGCTGCTGATCCTCGCAGTGTCAGCGCGGCCGTCGTACTCGATCAACTCACCTTCACCCTCAAAATATTCATCCAGACCTTCCCGCTTCTGTCGAAAGTAGGCCAGCTTGCCCGGCTCTGCAGTGATCAGGCCAAACTGGTAGCCCTGCGCGTCCTGACGCACGTCGATCTTGGCGGCACGGATGAGAATCGTGCCTTTGGTCAAGACCACCCGGCCACTGAAGACGCTGGTCTGTTTCAAATCGTCGTAACGCAGGGCGTCCGCCTCGACGTTCATGGGTTTGTCGCGGTCAGCTTTTTCAGCGATGGCTGCACCCGCCCCGAGGACCATGGCAAGCAGCAGACAGAGGGAAAAGGGTAGCTTCATAAAGGCACGAATCTT
>CAZZLB010000837.1:0-1369 GCA_964654655.1 uncultured Rhodoferax sp.
CAACGCCTCGTCGGTCGGGTTTTGCACGAGCGCGGCCTTCATTCGCACAAGTTCCGGCGTGGCCAGCGGGTCAAAGGCGCGACTCTGGAAATGGTTGAAGAGCAGCAACGCGGCGACGACGACGCAAAACGCACCGGCGATGGTGGCGATGCGGACTTGCGCCTGCGGCCAGTGGCCGGCGGTGGGCGTGGGGGACTTGGTGGCGGGCTGCATGATGTTCAACTCTTTTGTTCGCCCCGGATCGGCGTCAGCGGGATGATGTTCTTGCCCTGAATGCGCTTCACGCGGACGATCTCCTTCGGGCAGTAAACGTAGCACCGGCCGCACGAGACGCAGTCCGCTGGGTCGGGATCATAGACCGGCCGCTCGTGCGGCTCGGAGACGGAAATCAACGTCAAGCCGAACACCAGCCCGACGAACGCGCCGAAGAGCACGCTGCCGGTGCCAAACCCGCTGCGCACCCGCAGCGCCTCGGCGAAAAGCTCCTCCACCGGCTGGCCCGTCTGGCGGAATGCCTTGCTCGCGTCGGTCGGTTCCTTCACTTTGCTGGCGTCCTCGGCGGCGACCTGCTCGGCGAGGCTGACGGTGGCGTGCATCCGCGAGAACGGCGTGGCGAGCCGTCCGCCGATCCAGCCGCCTCCCACAACGAGCAGCGCCGTCAGCGCCAGCAACGCGAGCCTCCGGCGCGCGCGTTTGCGGGGGTCGGGATGCTCTTCCTTCAGCACCGGGTCGGCGATGGCGCCGTAGGGACAGGCGGTGTCGCAGATCTGGCAGTGGATGCAGTCCTGCGGCGAAAGCGTGACGCTCCATTTCGAGTAACGCGACACGAGGTTCAGCAGCGCGCCGTAGGGACAGAGGAAGCGGCAATACGGTCGGCCGATGAAGATGCCAACGATTAGGAACGCTGCGCCAAGCGCGAGCATCCCGAAGCTGCCGGTGCGGCGGTAGAGCGCCACGAACGGGTCGTATTCGCAGATGAGGAACGCGCTGCCGGTCGCCGCGAACAGGATGCCCGCGCCGAGATAGATGAACGGCACCACGCCGAGCGCGTGCTCCAGCCACGCCGGCACCTTCACCGGTTTCAGCAGCATCAACTCCTGGATCGCGCCCATCGGGCAGACACCGGAGCAGAACGTCCGGCCGCAGAAGAGCGTAAACACCAGCGGTAGCAGGAAGAACGCCACCGTCGTCAGCGGCACGGTGTAGTGGCTGTTGAACAGCGCCAGCGCGATGTCCTGCACCGAGCCGATCGAGCAGACGCAGCCCTGCTGGTAGAAACCGAAGTAGAGCAGCGAGAACACCGCCACTGCCAGCAAGCCATCGCGCGAGCGTTTCACCAGCGTCAGATACGACGCCAGCGCCAGCGCCA
>CAZZLB010000838.1:0-1365 GCA_964654655.1 uncultured Rhodoferax sp.
GTCAGTTGCTTCGCGTCCATGTCGCTGTGGACGCGCGCTCCCGCCGTCTTGTCCTTGAAATCGAAATAGCCCTCCTCGACGACCAACGCGCCACCGGCCGCCTGCACCGTCAGCTTCGGCACGCTCAGCCGGTCGTCGGCGAAACTGGCGGTCAGTTCCACGCGCGGCAACGGGTTGCAGCGCCACTCGGCCAGTTGTTGCTGCAACTTCTCCGGCGCGAACTTCGAGAACGCGTTGAAGTCCGCGGAACTGCGCAGTGTCACGCCCGCCTCCTTGCGCTGGAAATCGTAATGGCCGTCGCTCAACGCCACCGTGCCACCGCCGAGCGCCGCTTCGAGCTTTTCCAGCCGCAGCTTCTGGCCGCTGTAACCGATCCGGGCGTTGAGGGAATCGAGCGCCAGCTTCGGATACGCCACCGGGCCGCTCTCGACGACAAGCGTGGCCGTGGCGGTGGCCAGGTCATCGGCGTTCGCCAAGAAGTCCAGCGTCAACGTCGGCGGCCTGGTGAATTGCAGCGAGCGCACTTCCTCCGATATCTTCTGCACGAGTTGCGTGCGGCGCTCGCGCTCCGCGGCGTCGGGCGGCGGCTTCGGCTTCGGCGCGGCCGGCAGAGTGAGCCGACCCGTCAGCGCCAACTGCAACCGCAACACCTCACCGGTGAGCCGCTCCACCTTGAGGACGTTGTTCTCCTCCAGCCGGACAAGGCCGTTGAGATGGTGCGCCTCGATGCGCTCGGAGCGAGGGTCATCGAAAAACAACGGCACGGCCAGCTCGCCGTGCTTGAGCGCCAGCGCAGTCACCGGCAATTGCCGCTGCCAGAGCCGGTGCAGGTCGAACAGGATGCCGACCTCTTTTGCGTGAACCAGCGGCCGGTCCGGCGTCCGCGTGTCGCCGAGCCGGACGCCGCGCGCGACCAGGCCGGTTGGTATTTCCACGTGGATGCTCTCGAAATTGAAGGCGATGCCGCGCTCGGCGAGTTGCTGGACGACGAGTTGCCTGACGCAGTCCGGCACGCCGTAGAAGTAGAGCCAGGCGTAGCTGCCAGCAAGCAGCAGCAGGACCAGCCAAAGCGCCAGCCGCGCGAAGTAAAACAACCGCCACAGCGTTTTCCAAAGCCGTTTCATGTAAACCGCACGCCGCAAATCTGCGCTGAACCGGGCGCGGCCAGCAAGCTCTTAGTTGAGACGACATGCCGGCCGCGCCTCGCCACAACATAGGCGAGGCGAACACGAAAACATAACGCGCCGGGTCCTATTTGGTGGGTGACGCTTTGGGCGCGGGGGCGGTGACTTTCGCGGGCGGCAGGTTCGTTTCGGGGCGCTTGAGCAGGTCTTTGGTGAGGCTGCCGGTCGTGGAGGCGCTCAA
>CAZZLB010000839.1:0-1364 GCA_964654655.1 uncultured Rhodoferax sp.
CCTCCTGCGTGCTCTGCTTGCCCGCCAGCGAGTGGATGTCGTCAATGAGCAGGATGTCGGCGTTCCGGTAGTGCTTGCGGAAGTTATGCATCTGCTTCGAGCCGAGCGCCTCGATGAAGTGGTTCAGGAAATACTCGCAGGTGACATAGACAACGCGCATCCGGTTGCGGCGGCTCAGCACGTAGTGGCCGACCGCCTGCAGCAGATGCGTCTTGCCGAGGCCTGTCGCGCCGTAGATGAACAGCGGATTGTAGGCGCGGCCCGGCGACTCCGCGACGGACTTCGCCGCCGCATGCGCCATCTCGTTGTTGGGACCGACGACGAACGTGTCGAAGGTATAGCGGCGGTTGAAGGACGGCGCGGAAGCGGCGCGCACCGGCAGTGGCACGGGCACGGGTGGTGGCGTGGTTTCAGCAGGCGTGGCGGCTTCAGCGGGCATCGGCACAAATTTCACCGCCAACGTCTGCCCAGTGACGGCGCCGATCACGTCGCGGAGAAGCGGCGCATAGTTTTCTTGCAGCCAGTCCACGTAGAAATCATTCGGCGTGGCCAGCGTCAGCGTGTCGGCCGATAGCGCCTCCGCCTTGAGCGGCGCAAACCAGAGATTAAACAGTTGCGGACTGACACGCGACCTCAGCAAATCCGTGGCGCGTTGCCACAGCGACCCTGCATCGAAGTTCATCGAAAAAATCCTCGGAAAAACCGGGTTAAAGTTTCAAAAGCTAAAAGTTATTCACAGCCTTTTGGGCCGCACCACGGGCGCAAGCCCATAACAACATCACCAACCGTAAACGTCAAAAATCCGCCAAAAACAACTGTTTTTACCTCCTCAAACCGATTCCAGCGGGCATTTGGCCACGACAACTGCGCCAAACCAGCCCATAGACCAAGAACATCGCCGGTCATGACCGGAGAGTCGAGCGCAAACCGGACAACTTATTCACAGCTTATTCACATCGCTCGCTTCACCCGTTTCGATTGCCGCGAACGCGCGGAGCGTAACCACGCCGGAGGCGCATCGCAAGAAAAAAGAGGAAAGAAAAATTCAACGTGTCGGCCCGGCGCTGGTGTTTTTGCCAATGCCTTTGCTTTTTCCTTTTCCTTTGCCGGGCTTCGCGGAGGCTTTGTCGGGCCAGAGGGCGTTCTCGACGTGCTCGCGCTTCAGGATCGCGTCGGCGCGCAGGACGATGTCGGGGTGGTCGGCGGCAACGTCGCGCGTCTCGCCGATGTCTTTCGCGAGATCGTAGAGTTCAATCGGCGCGCCGAGGCCGTGGCGGGTGGCTTTCCAGTCGCCGAGCCGCACGGCTTGCATGAACCGTGGCTCGTGCAGTTCCCAGTAGAGAAACTCGCGCCGCAACGTCTCG
>CAZZLB010000840.1:0-1362 GCA_964654655.1 uncultured Rhodoferax sp.
GAAGTTGGCCAGAGGCTCAACCCGGATCACGCCCTCGTAGTGGCGCAGGAAGGCGTGGCAGGAGAGCTTGGGCTCACCGTTGACCATCATGCCGCAACTCCCGCATACTGCCATGTGGCAGGACCAGCGGAAGTTCAGGGTCGGGTCTATGGTTTCCTTGACCGCATTGAGCGCGTCAAGCACCACCCACTCTTCGGGGCACATCAGCTCGTATTTCTGGAAATGCGGCTCTTTGTCGGTGTCCGGGTTGTAGCGCAGCACTTCCAGCTGGACCAGACGCTTTTTCAACTGTGTCATTTGTGGTCTCCTGAGTAGTCACGCACACCTGGGGGCGATTTGGTAATGACCACATCCAGGTATTCCAGACGCGGTGCCTGCTGGCCCTGGTAGTAGGCCATGCTGTGGCGCAGGAAGGTCTTGTCGTCGCGTTCGACGTAATCCAGACGCTGGTGCGCGCCGCGCGACTCCTTGCGTGCCAGGGCGCTGACCACCAGTGCCTCGGCGCAATCCAGCATGGAGCCAAGTTCAAGCACCTGGAACAGGTCCGTGTTGAAGACGTTGCTCTTGTCGTGCAAGGTGACCTTGTTGTAGCGCTGGCGCAGCTCGGCGAGCTTGGCAACAGCCTCCTTCAGACCATTTTCTTCGCGGTACAGGCCGGCGTTTTTCTCCATCGTGTCCATCATTTCCTTGCGCAGGCCCGACATCGACTCGTTGCCGTCGGTACGCGAGAAAAGCTCGCGCACACGCGCTTGCGACTCGCTGGCGCGCGCCTGCAGCGCGGCCGTGTCGGGCTTGGGCAGGCCCTGCATGTGGGCAATGGCCGACATCGCGGCGCTCTTGCCGAAGACCAGCAGTTCGACCAGCGAGTTGGAGCCCAGGCGGTTCGCACCGTTGAGGCTGACGCAGGCACATTCGCCAGCGGCAAACAGACCCGGCAGCTGCGTGGCGGCCTGGGTATTGGTGGAGATGCCACCCATCATGTAGTGCACCACCGGCCGAATCGGGATGGCTTCCTTGACGATGTCCACGCCGAGGTAGGCAATACCGAGCTCGCGCACCAGCGGCAGACGCTCGTCGATGTATTTTTCACCGAGATGGCGCATGTCGAGCATCACGCACTCGCCCCATGGCGTTGTCACGGTGTTGCCCTTTTGCAGTTCGTGCCAATAGGCCTGGCTGACGCGGTCGCGCGGGCCGAGTTCCATGGTCTTGAGTTGCGGTTTGCCCAGCGGAGTTTCCGGGCCCATGCCGTAATCCTGCAGGTAGCGACGGCCATTCTTGTTGAGCAGCACACCACCTTCGCCACGGCAGGCTTCGGTCAGCAGACTGCCGGTATTGGGCAGACCGGTCGGGTGATACTGC
>CAZZLB010000841.1:0-1356 GCA_964654655.1 uncultured Rhodoferax sp.
CGCGCAACAGCAGAAATGATCCGGAAGTAGTGTAAACGGCCTGTCCGGGTCAGGCTGCGCGGGTCACCCGCTTCGGCAAAGAAGACAAGCTGGGCACATAGGCAATGCCCTGCCACAGCCTTGTCAAGGAACGCCACTGCGTCTATGGCGCCACAGCACCCGCACTCCAAGGGCTCTGTTCCACACTCCATTGCTGCGCTGATTTCCCGAAGTGATGCACCAGAAAATCAACAAATGCCCTGACTTTGGCAGCCAGATTCTGCTTTTTTGAATAGACGGCATAGATGTCGGCCGATGGCAGTGCGTAGTCGGCCAGCAGGATTTCCATGCGACCACTGTGCAGAAATCGCGCGGCATCCCATTCTGCCCGCATCAGGATACCGTGGCCGTCCAGCGCCCACTTCTGCGCGGTCTCGCCATCGTTGGTGCTCAGCGTTCCGCGTACCTTGACGGTCTGGGTCTGCTGGCCTTTGGTGAAGCGCCATAGGCCGTAGGCGGTGTCGTCCTGGCGCAGGATCAGGCAATTGTGATGGGTCAGGTCATGCGGCACCTGGGGCCGCCGGTGTTCTTTGAGGTACTTCGGGGAGGCAAAGATGTGCCGCTTGTTGGCCGCGATCCTGCGCGCCACCACGCGTGAGTCCGGGGGTTCCCCGAAACGGATCCCGATGTCGACCGATTCTTCGGCCAGATTCATCGGGTGATCGGTCAGCAGCAGCTGAATCTCCAGCTCGGGAAACTGCCGCGCGAACTGCGAAATGGCGCCTGCCATGTAGCTGCGTCCGAAGCCGAGCGTGGCGTTGACCTTCAGTACGCCTTTGGGAGCGGCACGGCTGCTTGAGATGGCTTGCTCCAGGTCGTCGATTTCGGCCAGGATGCGACGACCCTCCGAAAGATACAGCTCGCCTTCGTTGGTCAGGCTGAGTCGCCGTGTTGTGCGGTTGATGAGGCGCACACCCATCTGCTGCTCCAGACGGCTCAGCCACTTGCTCACTGCCGACGGGGTGACGTCGAACTCAAGCGCCGCCGCAGAAAGCGTGCCGCATTTGACGAGTGTGGAAAAAAAGGCGAGATCGGACGGCTGCCCCATTTGTGCCTCCAGGGAAACAATGGTTTTCTTTAATGCCTCATTTTAGTCAGGGCTATGCGCCTACATTGCACCCATTCGAAGGAGAAATGAACATGAACAAGGAAGCCGCCACCCGCTCGCTCACCGACACCATGGCCAGGTTCACGGCCTACATCGGCAAGCGCCTGCCGACCGATGTTGTGGAGAAGCTGGCCGAGCTCAGAGCCGCCGAGACGCAAGCACTGGCAAAGTCGATTTACGAGTCGATGGCCATCAATCAGGACGCAGCC
>CAZZLB010000842.1:0-1355 GCA_964654655.1 uncultured Rhodoferax sp.
TGGCCGACAAGGGCATCTTCCACAAGAACAAGGCTGCTCGCGACAAGAGCCGCCTGTCGTCCAAGGTAAAAGCCCTGGCCGCCAAAGCCGCCTGATTTCAGGCAAATCGCACGGATCAAGTCCTCCGGGAATTTTGATCCGCCGTTTGTAACGGGTGCGCTGTCAGCAAAAAATGCAAGGAAGCCGTCGCAAGACGGCTTTTTTGTGCGCGCAGACTTTGTCTTTGTCGTCTCCCGGCGCCTGCGAAACACCATCAGAGGGCAGCTTCTGCTTCTTCCCGTGTCTCGTAAATGTGTGTCGCGAGGCCCCGCGCATAAATCGCGGGCCCCAACTTGTTAAGCAGGAACGCACTGGTGCTGTATCGCGTGGTGCGGTCATAGTAGTGTGTGGTCATGTATTCCACTACCTTGGCATAGGCTTCGAGCGCCGGCTCAAGAATCTCGAACCCGTCATAGTTCACGACCACATTCACGCGGTGGCCGATTTCCTTGCACCGTGTCTCCACGGCGTATTGCACATCCGCAGCGTCTTTGGGTGTGACCAACTTGAGACCCTGAAAGTTGAGAAACAGTCGATTGCGCAGAGGCTGCCAAGAGATGCGGTCAATCAGGGAGACAGCCAACAGGCGGTCCTTTAGTCCCATCGGCTCGTCGCGGAAGATGCAGGCAGCCATCGGCTGTGGCTGCCCGACGATGGGCCTGAAAGCCATATGCGCGAGGATGTCACGCTCCAGGTCTACACCGGGGGCAATCTCCAGCAGTTCGAGTCCCTGGGCGGTCAAGCCGAAGACACAGCGCTCGGTAATGTAGAGCACTCGCTTGCCGGCCCGGGCGGCGTATTCGCCGCTGAATGTCACTTGCTCCAGCGTATCCACAAATTTGCGGTGCTTCCCCTCGGACACGATCCGCAACGCACCGTTTTCAATCTCAACCTCCAGACCACCCGCAGTAAACGTCCCCACGAACAGCACCGTGCGGCTGTTTTGAGAGATATTGATAAAGCCGCCAGCACCAGCCAATTTGGGGCCGAAACGGCTGACGTTGATGTTGCCACGCGAGTCACATTCGGCCAGACCCAGGATCGCCAGGTCAAGCCCGCCACCATCGTAAAAATCAAACTGCTGGTTCGTGTCGAGCAGGGCCGTAGCATTGACGGCCGTGCCAAAATCCATGGCACTGCCTGGAATGCCTCCGATCACGCCGGACTCCGCAGTGAGGGTCATGTAAGCCAGCAGCCTCTCTTCATTGGCAACACCGGCAACACCTTCGGGCATGCCAATTCCGAGATTGACAACGGCGTTGGGCATCAACTCGAATGCGGCCCGGCGAGCGATCACCTTGCGCTCGTCCATTTGC
>CAZZLB010000843.1:0-1354 GCA_964654655.1 uncultured Rhodoferax sp.
TCCGGTTGCCACTCTTTGGCCCACTTTGGCATCTGCGCGGCGGGCATGGGCCGAGCAATACCGTAGCCCTGCGCCAGTTGGCAACCCAGTTGCAGCAGCAAGGAGCCGTGCGCGGTGGTCTCCACCCCTTCGGCGATGACGTCTTGTTTGAAGGCGGTAGCCAGACCGATGATGCCTTGCAAAATCGCCCAGTCGGCCGGGTCTTCCAGCATGTCGCGCACAAAACTCTGGTCGATCTTGAGCATGGCAACGCGAAGTCGTTTCAGATAGGTCAGCGACGAATAACCGGTTCCAAAGTCATCCAGGGCAAACCGGACACCGATCTGCGCACAGGCTTCGATCACATCCGAGACCTGGGCAATGTCTTCGAGAGCACTGGTTTCCAGCACTTCGAGCTCAAGACGGGCAGGATTCACCTTCGTGTGCTTTGCCAGGATGCCTTTGAGCCGGGTCACAAAGTCGCTCTGCTGCAACTGGCGCGCACCGATATTGACGCTGACCGCGATGTCCAGCCCGACTGCCTGCCAGAGCTCGATCTGGGTCAGTGCCGTGTCGATGACCCACTCGCCGATGGCGACCGCCAGCGCATGGTCCTCGATCACCGGCAGGAACAAGGCCGGTGCCAGCAGTCCTTTCTCGGGATGCTGCCAGCGGATCAGGGCTTCAGCGCCAATGATCCTGCCGCTTTCCATATTGACCTTGGGCTGGTAATGCAGGACGAATTCGTGATTCTCGAGACCCAGACGGATGCGTTCAACGCTTTCGTAGTGAACCCGGATGCTGCTGTCCTGTGTGGCGTCGAAGAAGTGATAGCGGTTCTTGCCAGACAACTTGGCCTGGTACATGGCCTGGTCCGCCTGACGCAGCAATTGATCAGCATCGATGTCCTGCGCCTGCGGGTAGAACGTGACGCCCAGGCTGGCCGAGACCTGAAGGCTGAGTTCTCCCACGCGCACCGGCTGCGCACAGGCATCGAGCAGTCGCGTGAGCAGGGGCCGGCTCACATTCAAGTCTTCCAGATCAATCAGCACGGCGACGAATTCGTCACCACCGAGTCTGGCGATGCTGTCGCCATCACGCAGGCACTGTCTCATGCGCTGTGCCAGCGTGATCAGTACCTGGTCGCCAGCATCATGGCCGTGCTGGTCGTTGATGGCCTTGAAGCCATCGAGGTCCAGATAAACCACGGCAAGCTGCTGGCTGCGCCGCTGTGCCTGCGTCATGGCCTGTTGCAGGCGGTCAGCCAGCAACACACGGTTGGGCAGACTGGTCAGCGCATCGAAGTGCGCGATATGCTCGAGCTGACTTTGATGCTGCTTGATCGCGGTGATGTCGGAGAACAGGCCCACATATT
>CAZZLB010000844.1:0-1354 GCA_964654655.1 uncultured Rhodoferax sp.
GCGGTGGAGTCGCAAGGGAACAGGTAAACGCGGTGGCGTACGGGTTGTGTATTTCAACCGACTCACGAATGGCGAGATTTGGCTGCTGTTGATTTACGCCAAAAGCGCACGCGACAACGTGCCCGCCAATGTGTTGAAGCAGATCAAGCAGGAGATTGAAAATGCCGATGACTGAAAAGCAATTGCAGGCCCGCGATGCCAAGCGGGATATAGGCGCTGAGCTGCTAGCCTCGGTACGCCAGATGAAGGCTGGCACGGGTAAGGTAGTGGCGCGCGTGGAAGTTCCTCCGGTAACGGCGGCACGCATGAAGTCGGGGCTTTCACAAGCGGAATTTGCCAGCTTGTTAGGGGTTTCGGTGCGCACGCTGCAAGACTGGGAACAAGGCCGCAGGCAGCCCTCTGGCGCAGCGCGCAGCCTGATTACGATTGCCCAGCAGCAACCGAAAGTACTGCGGCAGGTATTCAAGTCTTGGGCTGCTGCATAGAAGCATGCGGAGGCGATTCTTGCGTCGAAAACCAAAATAAGCCGAACCCATGCCCCTGTCCTGGAACGAAATCAAATCCCGCGCGCTGACCTTCAGCCGCACCTGGGCTGACGCAGCCAATGAAGACAGCCAGGGCAAACCGTTCTGGATCGACTTCTTTGAGATCTTTGGCATCACCAACAAGCGCGTCGCCACCTTCGAGCACGCCGTCAAGAAGCTGCAAGGTGACAAGGCCCGCACCGATGGCTTCGTCGATCTGTTCTGGCCCGGGATGTTGCTGGTGGAACAAAAGTCGCGCGGCAAAAATCTGGATGCGGCGCTGACGCAGGCGATGTCCTACTTCCCCGGCATTGCCGAGCGCGACCTGCCGCAGCTCGTCATCGTCTGCGACTTCACTCATTTCCGGGTACAGCGGCTCGCAACCAACGAGACGTTTGAATTTGCGCTGAAGGACCTGCACAAGAACATCAGGCTGTTTGGTTTCATCGCAGGCTACAAAGCTTTGGAGATCAAGCCGCAGGACCCGGTCAACATCAAGGCCGCCGAGCGCATGGGCCGGCTGCACGACGCCTTGAAGGCCAGTGGTTATACCGACCACCCGCTCGAAGTCTTGCTGGTGCGCTTGCTGTTTTGCCTGTTCGCCGACGACACCGGCATTTTTCAACCAGCACAGTCCTTTCGCACTTTCATCGAGGAGCGCACGTCGGCGGATGGCTCCGACCTGGGTTCGCGGTTGGCGCAGTTGTTTCAGGTGCTCAACACCGATGACGGCAAACGCAGCAAGGCACTGGACGAACAAGTCGCTGCCTTCCCGTATGTCAATGGCAAACTGTTTGAAGAACCGTTGCCGATGGCCGATTTCACCAGTG
>CAZZLB010000845.1:0-1354 GCA_964654655.1 uncultured Rhodoferax sp.
GGCTTCGACGGCGTCCACGCGCCCGTCGCCGTTGATGTCGCCGAAGCCGACGCCGTGCGTGAAACGGAAGTAGCGTTTGTTTTGCGTCGAGATGGCGTGAAACACCCACGGCTCGTCGGGCTTCGCCGGATCCGGTGTCGCGTAGCCGAGATAACCGTCGTTGCAGAAGATCAGTTCGGGCCGGCCATCGCCGTTGATGTCGCCCCACACAGGCGATTCGTTGCCGACGTTGGGATATGCGAGCCGCTGTTTCCACGGCCCCTCTTTGCCGGCGGGATTCTCATACCAGTAAGCTTCCTTGCCAGGGAACGTCACGCATAGAATGTCGGTCCAGCCGTCGCCGTTGAAGTCGCCCGCGAACGTCAGGAAATTGTCCGAGTATCCCTTCGGGTCGAATGTCTTCGCCGGCCGATACTCGTGCCGCTTCTGGAAGTCCGGCCCCTCGAACCAGAACGGTCCCGCCACGACGTCCATCTTCCCGTCACGGTTGAAGTCGCCGTAGTAAGCGCCCTCCGCGTAGAACTTATCGGAGAGGCAGAGCTTCTTGAACGCGTCGCGCTTTGGAAGCACCGACGGCTTCGGCGGTGGTCCGGCAACTGGCGGCGCTGCGTGTGCCGCTGGCGCCGTGTGCGCTCCATCGGGCCGCACGATTCTGGCACAAGCCAGCCAACCGCCCTGGCCTTGCGTGATCTTGAGCATGAGAACATTCGTGCCCTTTTTGAGTTTGACCGGGGCTTTGTCCTGATCCGCCACGGCAAAGCGATCAATGTTGTTGCTGTGAACCACGACTCCGTTCAACCAAGCCTTCACGCCGTCGTCGCTGCCGAGCAACAACGTCGCGTCGCCATCCTGCTGCGAGACGATCTCGGTCCTGAGATAAGCCGCGCAATCCACCTTACCCGGAAACATCGCCGAGAGATTCACCATGTCAGCCACCGGCACGGGCTTCCATTTCACATTCTCGCCCGGCTTCTCAGGGCCAAACGCAATGTCAAACACCTTGAGCGCGCCGGTGACACCCGGCTGGCTGTAGGGGCCGCAGACAAGCCAGTCGCGGATGAACGGGCCGCTGGGCTTGATGCCCGCGGCTTTGGGCTTTGGCTGCGCACCAGCGATGCGCGACCTAATCTGGCTCGCTCCCAGTTCCGCCTCCGCTTTCACTTCCGCGTCGGCGCAATGTTTCCCGGCCAGTTCAAGCGCGGCAGGAAGGGCAACCTTGCCGAGTTCGACAAAGCCGAGACGCTTCTCATCGGCCCGTTGCGCGGCTGCCATGCCGTCCTTGCAGAGCTTCAAGCGTTCCTGCGCCGGCTGGTTCTCCGCCAGCGCGACCAGCCGCCAGTAGCCGCGCAACGCC